>JBOGOW010000548.1:0-2540 GCA_050748285.1 Pyrinomonadaceae bacterium | reverse complement strand
GTGTCATGCCGTTTTGGACCTAACACTTGTCCGAGTTGACTCTTATTCGTGCATTCGTGGCCGATTTTTCTGTTTTTTGCCACGAATGCACGAATAAGAAACGTCTCAACGCATGTTCTGGAACGGCGCACCTGGTTTTTCAAAGCTCCCTGTTATAATATTATTACGAAAACAAACTCGATCGGCATTGGCGAAAATTGAATTAGGCATTTATGACGACCGAAATGGGGTCCGGATCGTCAGGGCAATTTGCCTGCTGTCAGAAGAAAGGCCTCAGGGTTAGTCGAAAAAAAGGGGGAAAATAGACATGCTTTGGACAATATTAATAGTTTTACTGGTGCTTTGGGCTTTAGGATTTGGCTTGGCCGGCCAAGCGGTTGGAAGTCTTATTCATCTGCTTTTGATTCTTGCGGTCATCGTTTTAATTGTTCAGCTAGTTACCGGACGGAGAGCGGTTTGATCTAGTTAAAGTGGACAGGAATGTCAGGTCTTGGAGCATTGAGGGACTTCAAAATCCCCGATACTGCGATTCGCATGTTCCTATTTCTTATTCGTGCATTCGTGGCAAAAATGGTCAAGAATGCACGAATTTTTTTCAACGATCGCCCAGAATAGCTACTGCAAGTTCGTATAACGGTTCGGGAATTTTCGGAGCGGGCTCGATTATTTCCGTATCTTCGCAGATGTCGTAGAGTTCGTAAAATTTCGCTTCTGCGCAGCAAAATTCGCAAGTTATAAGATGTTCTTCAATTGTCCGGCTTTTATGAACCTCCAGCATACCTGCCTGATGATCGGCAAGATCGTATGAATTTGGACATTCAAGCCTTTTTCCAAAGTTTCCCATAAAGAGCGAACCCACGGCGCACCATTCGTCGAAACAGAATGGCCGTCGGGCACAGGCGCACAAATAACAAGCTGCGTTCGTGCATACATATATGGGCAATCAAACTAAAATTCCAAAAGCCCGGACATGACTTGGCGAAAATATCTTCGAAAGTCCAACCACAACCGCCTCATTCGCAGCGTTTATCGCAATTTAATCAACATTTATCAAAATTACAAAAACTTGTTGCTCAATTGAGCGATAGTTGGTATTATCTTTATTGACGGCAGCGAGATATTAACTTCGCAAAGCCGGCCTAGCCCGATCGACCGCCAAACGCGCAACGGTCAAGATCGCACGCCTTCCACAAAATAGACATTTTTGATCGACTCACCGCAAAACAGCGGTCGAGAGAGCGGCTGAATACAGCCCGGCGGCATCGCTTCTATTCGCGTAACTTGCGGACAAATGAGGGGTATTTCGACTTTAAGTCGATCGCAGCCTATGAGCCCAACGAAAGAAACCGAACGACAACCGAGAACTGCGAGCGGCAGACCGATAAAGATCGGAAAATGGATCGAGAGCCTCAAGTCGTCTGATGTGAATCAGATATGGCTTGAGCTTCACCGGATAGTTTCGTCGCATCCATTGGTGCGAGCCTCGAAACGGGCCGGTTTTCTCGTCGAAGAAGGCAAGCAGCGGGCTTACACCGACCTGACGCAGGAACTCTTCGTCGCGCTGCTGAGTAAAGATCGTTTCCAGCATTATATCGAGACCGGGATGACCGACGTCGAGGTCGAGGCAGAGATCAGCCAGATCGAATTGACGAATCTGCTGACCGCCGAACTGCGAAAACGATACCCTGAATCATACCGTTTGGCCCGCCGCATTTCGACGCTTGTCCAATCAAGCCCAACCTTCAAACGATTCGACAATCTTCATAATCCCGACGCACACCGCCGACTCGCCGACCGGCAATACGGTTTGGACGCATGGCAGGAAACGAAAACACGACGCAACGTTCAGGAAATGGACGAACGCGTAAAGGCGGTCGCGTTCTACGGTCGCGATACGCGAATGGTCGGCTGCACGGGCGATGCACAGATCGTGATCAGCAACCCTGAGCTCGAAAAGCTTATCGTTCGTGTGTTTAAGGCGATAGATTCGCCGGTCGATGTGCGCAGCTTGCGGTCGTTTGTAATGTCGCGTCTGCCGATAATGGATATACAGCTTGTTCCGGTCGGCGGTTCCGGCGAGAGCGAAGATGACGAGCGTGCGCCCTTTGAGATCGCCGATGTTCGTGAAACGCCCGAAGACGATTACCTGCGGCGCGAGGCGGAGCTTGCCGCATCGACATTCGTTGATGGATTTTTGCAGGACTTAAGCCGTTCCGTTCGCGGGAAAGCCAAACAATATGATCGGATCGTGAATGTGCTTTGGTATTGCTATCTGATAAGCGACGGCGGAACGCAGCTGGAAGTTGCAGAGCTGCTCGGCGTTTCCGATTCGCTCGTTTCGGATTATCGCAAACGAATCGAATCGCTTTTACAGAATCTTTCCTTTCAGGGTGTTAACGAGGCAAGGCAATTCGAAAAAGCTCTTAAAAATAAAGTTCGCGATATTGTCACGGTCGAGGAACGTATTCCGATCGCCGCTTAAAACTCAATCACCGTTTCCAATTTTAGCCATCAGCTCGGCAAAACGCGGATCATCGCGC
>JBOGOW010000547.1:0-2544 GCA_050748285.1 Pyrinomonadaceae bacterium | reverse complement strand
CAACAGGTGTATATCGATTCGGACAAGGCATTGAATGCAAAACGCGGCGAAGCTGTGGCGTTTGTCAAAGCAAATAACTCTGCGGGTTTTAACGACGTAAACTACGTGTTTCCGTCGTTTATTCTCGCGTATATGCCGATCGGCGTCCTCGGTCTGCTTATCGCGGCGATATTTGCGGCGGCTATGTCGTCGATCGCGGCTGAACTGAACGCTCTTGCGACCGCAACGACCATCGATTTTTACCGACGCCTTTTCGTTCCGGACGGTACCGACCGGCAGTATGTTCTTGTAGGGCGAGTCGCAACATTCATCTGGGGAATATTCGCGTGCATTGTCGCGATATTTGCAACGAATCTCGGATCGTTGATCGAAGTGGTCAATAAATTCGGCTCGTATTTTTACGGATCGCTGCTCGGCGTATTCGTCCTCGCCTTCGTTGTTCCGCGTGCACGTTCGCGGGGCGCGTTCTTCGGTTTGCTGTTCGGGATAGCTTCGATAGCATTTATCAGTAACTACGCATTTGTCGCAGAATCGATCGACGGCATTTTCGGAGCCAACGTACTTACTAGATATTCCGAATATTTCAAGATCGAATTTTTGTGGTTTAACGTGATCGGCTGTTTCGTGACGGTGCTTGCCGGTTATCTCATAAGTTTGACAGTTAAGAAATAGGAATCGACCACAGATGAACACAGATAAACAAGGATTTATGAATTATCTAAAAGAACATACGGTTATCGGCAAATCTTTGCGAACTTGGATCAGGCCACGGAAAATATCTGTGTCTATCTGTGTTTATCTGTGGCTGATTCTCTGCGTCTCCGTGTCTCTGCGGTCTGATGTCTCAGCGCAGGTCAGGCCGGTTTACGACCGCGGTGCGATGGGCTTGGGACAGGTTTTGAAACGTCTGAATACGACAGCGAGCGTATTGATGATCGGTGCGCATCCGGACGATGAGGACACGGCTTTGCTTGCGTATTTGGCTCGCGGTGAAAATGCGCGAACTGCTTATCTCTCGCTCACGCGCGGCGACGGCGGGCAGAATATAATTGGGCCCGAATTGGGAGAAGCTCTCGGTGTAATTCGAACTGAGGAACTTCTACAGGCGCGGCGGCTTGACGGAGCCGAGCAGTTTTTTACACGGGCATATGATTATGGTTTTTCCAAAACGCTCTCAGAAGCAAAAGAAAAATGGGATGAAAAAATAGTGCTTTGCGATGCGGTTCGTGTCATTCGTGAATTTCGACCGCTTGTTGTCGTATCGCAATTTTCCGGAACGCCCGCTGACGGCCACGGGCAGCATCAGTTCGCGGGTTACATTGCACCGCTCGCAGTCAAGGCCGCGGCTGATGCGTCTCAGTGCTCGGACGCAGGCCCGGTTTGGCAGGTTAAAAAATTCTACGTCCGTCATCGAGGCCAGGGCGAGCCGACGCTCCGCATCAACACGGGAAAATACGACCCACTCCTCGGCCGCTCATACTTCGAGATTGCAATGGAAGCGCGAAGCCAGCATAGATCTCAGGATCAAGGCGTGCTTGAGTTGAAAGGCGATCAGTTTTCGGGCCTCGACCTTGTGAACGGTGAAAAGGTTGAAGAGAATATTTTCGACGGTATCGACAATTCAGTTAAAAATATTCCGGGGCTGACCGGTAATAGCGAAACTCGTTTTGTCGAGTTGGCGTCAATGCTTAAAACAGCGATTTCGAATGCAAGGTCGGAATTGGACGTTAACGCTCCCGCTAAAATTCTGCCGATGCTTATTGAGGGTTACAAACTGGCAACCGAGGCGCAATCGGCGACGCGAATACCTGCGTCAAAGGCATTTATGGGGCGCAAGTTGTACGAGCTCGCCGAAGCTATCAAACTTGCAGCCGGGATTCAGATCGACGCCATTGCCGACCGCGAAACCGTTGTTGCCGGAGAAACGACGTCTGTTGGAGTCAGGGCATTTTTCGCCGAAAAGAAAAATATCAAGGCACAAAGCGTGCAACTTATTGCCCCCGAAAATTGGGCGGTATCGAATACCGAACCACCACAAACGAGCCAGCAGGGATTTTTCCGGCGCGAAACCGGCGATCACGCCGCGTACTTTAGCGTTACCGTGCCTGTGAATGCTCGGCCATCGCAGCCGTATTGGTTGATCGATCTACGCGACGGCGATCTTTTTCGCTGGTACGGCGAACCACAAACAAAACCGTTTCAGCAATCGATGCCGCGGGCTGAGGTCAAAGTTGAAGTGTTGGGAACGGCGGTCGTATTCGACGTTCCGGTCGAGTATCGATATGCGAATGACACGCTGGGTGAGATTCGCCGAAATGTTGACGTTGTTCCGGCTATCACGGTCGATCTCGATCAATCGTTATTGGTCATTCCGTATTCCGACAAGCCGCAGACACGACGGCTGGTGATGAATCTTACCAGCCACTCGACGAAGCCCGTTTCGGGAATCGCATCGCTGAATCTCGAATCGGAAATGACGTGGAAGTTCGCTCCTGCATCGAAGCCGTTTGAATTAACACGAAAGGGCGAAAAGCTCTCCATACC
>JBOGOW010000546.1:0-2546 GCA_050748285.1 Pyrinomonadaceae bacterium | reverse complement strand
CGGCACTACCGATAGCCGAGAGAGACGTATTAAGGCAATATCTTTTAAGTTCGGATTGGCTTTGATCGCGGTTAGAGTTACGGGATTTTTTACAGCCTTTCCGGCTTCGAGCTCGACGGCAACCCATGCGTCGTCGTCAGCAGTTGGATCACGAAAAAACGTCTTTGACACTTTCGCCAGACCGACAACCGCGCGTTCACCTCCCGAATGATAATAAAAAACCTTGTCGTCGGTCTTCATCGCCTTCAGATTGTTTCGCGCCGTGTAATTACGCACGCCAGTCCAATCGGTCTTGCTTTCTTTTTGAAAGGCCGCAAAGGAATAGGAATCAGGTTCTTGTTTTACTAGCCAATAATTCATAACTTATTTGCCACAAATGGCGCAAAAACCGCAAATCTTTCCTTTGCGTATTTTGTGCATTCTGTGGCTATTTCGCTTTTTGAGCAGCAACCGCTTTTTTATTTAGCCATTTTGCCCAACGCTCAAGGATCGGGCGGAACGGTTTGAACAGCTTGCCGCGAATGCTGTTTTGATTCTGCTTTTCGCTCCAGGTTTTTAAATTCTTTTCGGCATACTGCCTGATCTGCGGTTCGAGGTTTTGTTTTTTTACAGAATGCTTCAGGGTCAAATAATAATGCTGTCCGACGAGCGAAAAGATCAGACCCGCAATGTTGCTTTTAAATGACGTCTTCGCCATCCATCGTTTTGCACGGCCCTCGGTCGGCTGCAAAACGGCACCCATCGACATTTCGAGAAACGGATTCTGATTGCCCTGTTTCGGATGATAAAGCCCCGGAAGATCGCCCTTCATCGGAACGTCAAGATTTTTTAACCTCGGGTCATTTATAAAATCGACCAGCTTCACTTTTTCAAGCCCGCGAAGATGTTCGATCGGCAGATAATCTAGAACCTTCTGAATATGCTCGTGCGCATTTTTTGGAAGATCGATAGTCGATTGATCTTCGATCTTTACTTTTGTAACTTTCGCGGTCTTTTGCCCCGCAGTTTGAATTGCCATATCGTGAGTAAATTGTAAATGGTAAATGGTGAATAGTAAACTTTCGTGTAGATTTGTGCGATTTCGTGGTTCGAATTCTATAACGGAAGAACTTGGAACCACGAAATGACACGAAATCGCTCTAAATAAATCAGTTTTTACTCCATTTTGCTCTACACGATTGTTGCGCATTTGCCACAATTGCCTGATAAATCGACCACAAACCTTTGTTGAAATCCCCTTTTTCCAATGAAATCCTAACGGCACGAAATTTGTATTGATTTATTGCGAAGGAAACGCGATGAACCAGAACACAATCTCAAAATCGGTAAAGATCAAGGGTGTTGGGCTGCATACTGGCGTTGACGTGAATTTGAAGCTCAAGCCGGCGCCCGCGAATACCGGTTATATTTTCGTCCGCACCGATCTTGATAATTTCGAGATACCGGCTTCGGTCGAATACATATCACATTGCTCGTACGCAACGACGCTTGTAAGACGCGGCGTCGTGCTTTCGACCTGCGAGCATATTCTGTCGGCGCTTCGCGGTTCTGGTATCGATAACTGTTTTATCGAACTAGACAATATCGAGATACCGATCCTCGACGGTTCGAGCGAGAATTGGGTCGAGATGATATCAAAAGCAGGTGTAAAAGAATTGCAGGCGCCACGACGCACGCTAAAAGTTTTGAAGCGCGTAGATTTTGAAGAAGACGGCCGAAAAATGTCGATTGAGCCATCAAGAAAGTTTGAGATCGAATGCGTGATCGATTTTCCGCATCCGTTTATCAAACGACAATCATTCCGTTTCGTGATGCATAACGGTTCGTTCGGAAAACAGATCGCATCGGCGCGTACATTCGGATTTACGCACGAGATCGAAACGCTTCGGAAGGCAAATCTCGCGCTCGGCGGGTCGCTCGAAAACGCGATTGTCCTGACGCCTGACGGAATGCTGAACGAAACACCGCTTCGCTACGCCGACGAGTTCGTCCGACACAAAATTCTCGACATCATCGGCGACGTCGCGCTGCTCGGAATGCCGGTGCAAGCAAAGATAACCGCGGAAAAGAGCGGCCACGCCGTCCACGCCGCATTGATGAGCAAGCTTTTGAAAACGGATGATGCGTGGGCGATCGTCGAAACTTAGTGCACGGCAATGTTGTCGATATCAATGCGCCTCGACGGCCGGTTTTTGTCGAAAGATAAGCAGACACGCGACGATGAATACCAAAAGAACGATCGAGGCTGTGTAGCGGCTTAGTTCAAGGCCGCCGTGTTCGATCGGTTTATCGAGAAAATCACCGAGAACTGCGCCAAGCGGACGAGTGACGATGAAGGCAGTCCAAAAAAGGATCGTGTGTGAGACGGTCGTCCAAAAATAAAGCGCGACCAGGATCAGCAAAATCCCGCCAAAGAGCAGCGCGGCGCCAAGGTAACCGAAACCGGAATCGTCGGCAACCCAATCGCCGAGCGCCGTTCCGAGCGTTTGTGAAAACATTATCGTTCCCCAATAAAACATTTCCGCTTTTGGCGTCGTGATGCTGCT
>JBOGOW010000545.1:0-2552 GCA_050748285.1 Pyrinomonadaceae bacterium | reverse complement strand
GCCCGGCACCGGCACGTCGCCGCTCAATCCCCACGCCTGCTGGACGCCCTGCGAACCCGTCCCGCCGAGCACATACCACGTCCCGTTCGATGGCCGCCAAACCGCAAGATCCGCCGGCGGCGCAGCATTAGCATTCGCATCCTCGACCGCCAACAGCCGCGAACCCGCGTAAATATATTCCTTCGCGAGCTGCGGCGTCGGCTCCGGCAATGGTGCGGCGAGCGGATTCCAACTACTTGAAGCGTTCTTTGGCAGTTTCGCCCCAAACCAACCCCTCTTTGCACCCGTCATCGGGTCGGTCTTCGGCAGCCAGCCGTTCGATGCAAACACGCCAAACACCAGCAGCACAGCCGCCGCGAGCGCGCCAAACCACGCCAAAAGCTTCTTCTGCTTTCCGGCAAGATAATCAGACAGAGACATGGGGAACTCTCCTTTTATTCTGTTGTTGAACCGTTACCTAAAGACTCGATTGAGAAAAGTATGTGAGCAAACATTAAGCCCGCCCATCAAGATTGTCAAGACCTCGAACTAACAAAAAGAGCGGGGGCAAAGCCCGCCTTCCTGACTTGCTTTGTATTTGCATTCTTTGGCTTAGCTGGTGATCCTGAATTATTTCGATGATGCGGGGGCAAAGCCCACCTTCCCTACTGCGTGTAGTTAAGATGAGTTCGTGAATGAAGATTTGTTAATTTTACGCAGTCAGGAAGGCGGACTTGCCCCCGCGCCTGGAGTTCGGCTCATGTTTGCACGGAGATGCGCGTATCGCCCTTGCTTACACGCGGGCTTTTGCAATGGAACGCGGACATTCCTGTCCGAAATCTGCACTCCGCACTCCGAAATCTGCACTCCGCACGCGAAGCAGGCAGGGATGCCTGCGTTCCAGTCGTTTCGCGCTTGAGCTGCCCGGAGATGCGTGTTCCGCCCTTAACCCAGTCGCTACCCCGACGCGTCGGGATTCTGACATTCCGCACTCCGCATTCCGTATTCCGCACTCCGCATGGAGATGCGCGTATCGCCCTTACTTCGTGCGGGCTTGTGCACTACGCATTTCGCACTAGAAAAGCGTCAGTGAAAGAGACGTTCACCGCACCATTCGGCAACATTAAATTCACCGGATCCATCTTGATGTGGATGATGCGGCGGTCGGAGCAGGAATCTTCCGAACGCCTCGCGCGCCAAACCCGATCCGCAGTCGCAGCTTCATATTTTTAGTTAGCAAGGATCTTTATTCAATGGCCCCTGTAGGCAGATAACACTAGGTATCATTAGGTAAACCGGAGCTTGGAACGATTTGTAATCATCAGGTCGCAGGTTCAAGTCCTTCATCAGCTCCATGCCTTTTCCGCGTCGAGTTCGACTTGACCGTCTCGAAGATTTTTCATCCACGAATTTACACGAAAAGATACGAAAATTTGTTTAGTTTCGTGTAAGTTTGTGGATCGATCTTTACTGAAACAGCGTCGGCGATTGCGGGTTGCGTGGGATGTCGAAGCCGAAGTGTTCGTATGCGAGGCGTGTTGCCGTGCGGCCTCGCGGAGTGCGGTTTAGAAAGCCAATCTGGAGTAAATACGGCTCAATGATCTCTTCGATCGAATCTTTTTCTTCATGGAGCGATGCACAAAGCGTTCCAAGCCCGACCGGGCCGCCGTCGAATTTTTCGATGATCGTCATCAACAATTTGCGATCCATTTCATCGAGACCAAACACATCGACTTCCATTCGGTTCAGTGCATCGTTTGCGACATGCGACGTAATCCCGCCATCGTGATCGACCTCGGCATAATCGCGGACGCGACGCAGCAGGCGGTTTGCGATTCGCGGTGTACCGCGCGAACGGCGTGCTATCTCCTCCGAACCGCTTCCGTCAAACGGCACATCGAGAATACCCGCAGACCGTTCGACGATCTGCCGCAGCTCGTCGATTTCGTAAAAATCGAGGTGAAATGTTATCCCAAAACGTCCGCGCAACGGAGCAGTGATAAGGCCGGGCCGCGTCGTTGCGCCGATCAGCGTAAATTTCTGCAGAGGCATATTCAGCATACGCGCACCTGCTCCCTGTCCGATCACGAGGTCAAGCCGGTAATCTTCCATCGCCGGATAAAGAATTTCTTCGATCGCCGGATGAAGTCGATGTATCTCGTCGATAAACAAAACGTCGCCTTCTTCGAGATTGGTCAAAATTGCGGCCAGATCTCCGGCTTTTTCAATGATCGGCCCGGCTGTCGACTTCAAAGTCGCCCCCATTTCATTTGCAACGATATTTGAAAGCGTCGTTTTCCCAACACCGGGCGGCCCGGTCAGCAAGATATGATCGAGCGCCTCACGTCGCTTGAGCGCCGCCTTCATAAACACGCGCAAGTTATCCTTGATCTTTTTCTGGCCGATATACTCCGCCAACTGCGCAGGACGCAGCGTCGCCTCGAATTTCGATTCTTCAGGTGAAAGCTCTTCGTCCCTAATATTTATTGCAGAAGCGATGGACATAATTTTAGCCACAGATTTACACAGATGAACGCGGATCAAACGGAGTGCATTTCGGTTCTGATCTGTGT
>JBOGOW010000544.1:0-2568 GCA_050748285.1 Pyrinomonadaceae bacterium | reverse complement strand
GCGGTTACCTGGCCGTAAAGCACCCCGTCTGGATGGACCATGACCGCGGTGCCGATCGAGCAAAAACCGATCGAGCCGCAGTCGTTCAGTAAAATTTCGCCCATCGGGTTTCTGCCTTTAGATTTTTTTCCCTGCCGCAAGCCCTTCGCTTCTAAAATCCGTTCAAATTCGGCCTTGACCTCGGCACTTCCGACCGCCGCACAGGATTTGCCATTGCAAACGAAAACCTGCCGTCTTATCGGCGCCATTAGCATCGGGGCGAGTTTTTCCAGCTCTTCGCGGTCGGTGATGAATTTGGGTTTTGCCATACGCACTGCCAGTCCGGTTCAAATAATCCTGTCGGCTGTTTCGCCCTTACTTCGTGCGGGCTTCTGCAACCATTTATTTTGCCACGAAACAGCGAGAGATTGCATCGAACAACATCGTGTTTGTGATAAAATTGAAAATTGGCGCTCATCGCCTGAAACACGCTTAAATGGCTGTCGGCATAATAATTCATATCTCGGTCGGGTCGGAACGGCGGACTGAGTTTTTTTCTGAAAACCGTCTGAGCATCGGTTCGGATGAATCTTGCGATCTGCAGATCCATTCAAAAAAAATCGAGGCCCAAAGTGCGTGGATCACCCTCGAGAATACCGATGGCGTTTATCGCCTGATCGATTTCGATCCTACGCTCAACCTTTTGATGAACGACAAACCGGTGAGGCGATATATCGCAGTTTCGGATGGCGATGTGCTGCAGGTCGGCGAATCGGACATCACACTTGGATTCTTTTCGATCGAACAAAAACCTTCCCTGATTTCAACAAAGCGATCTGAGATGACGGTCGCGCCGTTTATTTCGGAAGCCGCGTTGGACGCCGCCGCCTCGCCAAAACGCGACGATGCGAAAGCTTTCCTGCGTGAATTCGTCCGCGAGCTTTCCCGCGAAATAAGCTGGACGACCAAAGCGATAATTCTTGTCCTCTCGGTCGGATTTGTTACCGGCATTTTGTATCTTGGCTTCGCGATGAGCTCCGAAATGCGTGCGAACCGAAAACAAGCAGAAGAGCAGCAAAACGTGATTGCGCGGCTCGAAGATCAACTTGGCAATACAAGTTCGCAGCTTGGCGAGCTCGACAAAACGAATAAGGAACTGCTCCGTTCACAGTCACTCGCGCAAAATGTGCGTGTCGATTACGGTACCGGAATTTGCTTGATCGTCGGGCTTTATGATCTGGTCGATCGATCCAGCGGCAAGGTGCTTCGCTATCAGGACGCGGCTCAATACGGACCGCTGCCGGTCGAACCCGCCCCACAGGAAGACGGCAGTTCTGCCGGTGTTCCAATCCAAGGCTTAACAACGACTGGAAATGGAAGTACGGTCGAATATGATTTTATCGGCACCGGGTTCCATGTCGGCGGCGGCTACATAATTACTAACAAGCATGTCCTTCAGCCGTGGACCGAAGACGACCTGGTGAAGCAAATGATGCGCACCTCGAACGGCCGTGCGCGTGTCAAAAAAATGGTGATATATTTTCCGGGAGTGCCTCAGCCTTTCCCGCTGAAAATTCGCGACACATCGTCAACCGAAGATGTCGCCGTTGCCTCGATCGATCCGGATTCACTTCCGGAGGGAATCCCTTCACTTCCGCTCGAACCGGACTCGCAGGCTGCGACCATCGGCAAGACCGTCGTTACTATGGGATACCCAAGCGGCCCCGACCGTCTGCTGGCAATGGTTGACGACGAGGAAGCAAAATCTATCAACGCGCGTTTCGGCAATTCGCGCACGAACCTGATAAATTTTCTTGCACAGTCGATGAAGATCGTCCCGCTTACAACGCAGGGTGCGATCACCGATCTCGATTCGCGCCGCATTGTGCACGATGCGAAGACCGCGGTCGGCGGTTCCGGTGCTCCATTGTTCGGCCAATCGGGAAAAGTAATTGGCGTGAATTTTGGCGTGTTCACTGAGAATACTGCATCGAATCTGGCTGTACCGATCCGATTCGCGGTCGAAATTCTAAGAAGGTCCGGTTGGAAAACGCCGGAAGAAATTCAAGCAGAAGTCAAGCAAGGCGATACCGCGACAAGCAATACGAATTCTGCGCCCGGCGTTAGCGCTCTTAAACCGTAGAATTTTCCCGCATCCAATTTCGATCACTTTCACCTAGTTCCGCGATCTTGACCATCAGAAAATCCGATATTTCCTTGTGCGTCCTTAGCGAATCACGTCTTCCTGAGAAATGGCTCAGATCGACTGGTTCGCCAAACCAGATGCGAATCTTTTCGCCGCCGGTCCAATTTCCAAGTATCTGTTTTGGTAGATCGTTGCCAAGTCCTGCGATAAAGACGGGAATAACTTGAGGGTCAGCATTCAGTATCACTTTACCGATTCCAGGCTGCGCCGGCAGAAAACTGTATTCGTCTTCGCTGATATTCCGCTTCCCTTCCGGATGAAAGCCGATAATGTGTCCTTCTCCGTTGGACGAAATTCGAATGAGTTCGCGGACTGAAAATTTATCGAATTTGCGTTTCTCACCCTCGCCATCCTCACGAAAAAACGGCGGATACATAGACCAC
>JBOGOW010000543.1:0-2579 GCA_050748285.1 Pyrinomonadaceae bacterium | reverse complement strand
CTCCCAAGGAGACTCCTTCGGACGCGCCGCCGCTCGCGGCTACAACTACAGAGTATGCCGTAAAGCGCCTCGAACCAATCCTAAGCGAATCAAAAGCCAGGGAACTAGCTCCTCAGATAGTCGAAAACGGGAAACGAATCGCGGGAACTTCTGCCGACAGGTATACACAAATAAGGATATTCAACTGGATCTACGGTGCTCTAGAAGGTCGTCACGATTTGCTTAAGGCCGATGAAAAAGTTTCTCCGGACGATCGCATTGAGACGAAGGAGGATCGGCTCGACAGGGTGGTGAACGAGATCGCTACGCTTGCTGAAGAGATGAGCAAGCTGGAACCGTCTGACCAGCTTGTTCTGCTTGATGATGTGAGTGAAAGATCTGAAGTAACGGAGGTAAACCGGAGCGAGGAGGAACAGTCACTTGAAAGCGTCTATGAGGACGCATTGGATCGGGACGAGATCCGGCCGGAGGTAGAACCAAACGGCGCGATTAACGCTCTTCAGGCTTTCGAGCGTGTCGAACTGGGTGACACAACCCTTTCAAGACTCGCCATTAATATGTCGAAAGAGGAACTAGACAGATGGATCGATGTCCGGCTTCCCGTTATCGACGAGTTGCTTGAAAGCGGGATATCCGTCGATGCGATCCTTAAACCCTTTCAGAACGACATCTACCAAGCGACAAAAAACGAGCCTGAGAATACGCAGGCGGCTATCGACGATCTGAAATTTGCGAACGCCTATATCGATCATCAATTGAAGCAGCCCGAATCGAAACTGCGGCATACCAACCCGCGTTACAGGAAGTATGCGGCAATGCTTGATATTGCATCATCACGAAACGAATTGATGGATTCGGCATCGCGGATCCGTCATGAAAACGCACGACTCGGCCTGCAATGGGGAACACTTTCACAAGGCGAGAAGGCGGAGACGGCCCGGCCGCTGACCTCGAAGGAGATGCAGTTCCTTTTTACCGAGGTATCTCCCAGACATTACACAGGGGAAATGACCGCTCTTCGGCTCGCCTACTCGAATAGTGGGAGTGCGGCGAGAACCAAAACGGACGCTTTGATGCGCGGCGAAATAGTCGCGAGCAAGGAAGCAATGCAATTGATCGATAGTCTCGAATCCAGGCTTGAAAGACGACGTTCGACTGACTCCCTGTCAGCTACGAAACACTTTCTGCAGAGCCTCAAGACTCCCAATGACGAGTTAAGGTATAGAAACGCGTTCGACCACATCGAAATATACAAGAAATTGCCTCCTGCCGAAAGGGATTTTGTTTATCAGCGTGCCGTGTTGCAGAAAGAGCGTCTTGAGGCAAGAGTCATCGGCCTCAGCCCGAACGAACCAGGTCAGACGCACGAGCAGTCGCGGATCCAGAATGTCCCCGCAACCCTCGGGACTACTTTAAGAGAGGCCCTTAAGGGGGATCTCGTGGAACTTCTGTCAAAGAATCCCGAGATAGGCGGTCGGGAATTGGTCGATCGAACAAGCCGGATAATAGAACGGAATCTCGAGAAACTGGGTCCGGCGACGGTGTCCGAAGCAGCGGTACTTTCTTGGAGCCGAGAATTGGGAGGCGGGGTGTCGAAACGCCTGCACGAAGGAATTGCACACACCCGGGCAAATGAACGAGACCGTGAGCCACACGGACGCGAAGCCGCCGTATCCGGATTCCGACGAGTCGCGCATATGAAAGATAGGTAACTCCGGCAGGGAGGCGGCTTCTTTACAAACTAGAGAACAGGAAAGCTATTAAAATGAACAAATCGGGATAAATATTTTTCATAGGAAACCTTTATTAAGAAAAGGAATCTAATAGGTTGGCAGATAAAATTAGCTCTCTAAGTTCTTTGATTTAACGCCATCTTTATTCTTATAAATGGAGGTTGATTTTATGAGCCATGACATTTCTCGCAGGCATTTTGTCGGCTTGCTCGGCGTTGCCGGAGTAGGTTTATTAACAACTGGTTGTCCCGCTGTGGCTCCCGTATTTGCAAGAGTCGGTGCGGCGAGCCTTTCCAGAGTCGTATGGGGCGCAGCTATTCCACGAGCTATAGCCGCTGGAGCACGGACCGCGGCCAGACGAGGGGCGTTTCGGCCGAGGTTATCTCCGCTGGTCGCCAAGACATTCATCAATGCCGGACAGTGGTATGTATCACCTGAAATCGTAGCGTCCGACGTGGAGCGGCTTGAGCGTGAACACGCCCCACTGACGATTGTCGATAAGGATGGCAGGGAGTTCGAGAATACGCCATACGGCATTTACGAAGACATCTTCGCGGTACAGGAGTCTGATACCGAGGAACCTATGATTCTTTTTGACAGGCCAAATTTCGGGTCAATAGAAATTAGCGACCTAACTATCGGAGAAGAAGTCGGGGTTCTTGATCGCAGCTTGGAAAAAAAGACGGGCTGGTACCGCATCCAAAGGGCCGATAGGCAAATTGGATGGGCGCACGGCAATTGTCTGATAGATTTGGATTCGGCCAAATACTACGACTAAAAAAGGTAAATTACTCCCACTTCAGTTATCCACAGACGCCTTTGACGGTGACTGTGGTTCCCATATAC
>JBOGOW010000542.1:0-2586 GCA_050748285.1 Pyrinomonadaceae bacterium | reverse complement strand
GCATAAGATCGAGGTTGAGGTTACAAACTGGGCGCAGCTCCGCGAAGCTATCGACGCCGGCGCGGATATTATTATGCTCGATAACCAAACGCCAGAAGAAGCGGCGAAGCTTGTCGGGATGTCGCGCGATCTTAATCCAAGCGTGATGATCGAAGCCTCCGGCGGAATGGATCTCGACCGTGTGCGTTCATACGCCGAAGCCGGCGTCGATCTGATCTCAGTCGGACGGCTGACGCATTCGGCAAGGGCGGTGGATATTTCGTTCAAAATTCAGACGCTCTAATGCAGAAGCCTGCGCGTTAGCAAGGGCGATACCATGTGTTCGGGTTATGAGCGCGCATTCGTGAGAGCTTTATATCGCCCTTGCTAACGCGCGGGCTTTTGCAGAGAAATTCGCCCTTACTTCGTGCGAGCTTCTGCAAACGAGTCCCCGGTCGCTATCGCTCTCGGTACTGACTTACTGGTTAATGCATGCATTTCAGGATCGGGTTTTAAGAATGGGAGGAAATGAATGCCGACTGTTGAAATTACCAATGCAATCGTACAGGCGATGCTTGCTTCGATGCCGTAGTTTTCGCCGGTCAGCCATGCCGGGCCGCCGTCTATCTCTTTTAACAGAGGCGAATGTACTATGTCGGTGAGACCGCTGACCTCGACGCCGAAGATCGCGCCTTGTACCCAATTCCACATCAAATGCATTCCCCAAACAAACCACACATCGCGCGTCTTGAGATACGCAACGCCAAACCAGATTCCGGCAAGCGCGGTGTTCAAAGATGAAAGATAACCCGCGTTTGGATTACCGAGATGCACGACGCCAAAAAAAACAGCAGTGAGCAAAATCGCAAACCATGCGAGGCCTGAGCGTGCGAACGTCTGCAGAATATACCCGCGAAATAGTGATTCCTCGAACAATGCCGCAACCGCAAATAAAATGAACGAGGTGATCAGAGTATTAGCGATCGCTGTCGCATTCGCGTTGTTCAACGAAAAATCTAAATTGCCGAAGCCGGACGCAATACCAAGCGCGACGCCTAGTGTTAATGCTCCAATAAATATCCCTAAAATGAAATGAATAAACCAGCCGCCTGTAAACCACGCTCCAAGTGCGCGAAAAGGCAGCTGCTCGAAATATTTGCCGCAAAGCCATCCGATAATAATCGCCAACGTAAGCGAAATAGCCGAGCTCACGATAAAGTACAAAGCGGATTGCGGAGCACCGGCCGTTGATATTGTCGAAACGATCATTAATGCGATAGAACCGAAAAAAAAACTCGCGAAAGTGAACGCGAACGTAAAAACCCCAAACCGCCAGCCGCTTCGCAGACGGTTGTCGGTGCCGATGAAAATGTCTTGTGCTTTCATTGAGTTAAGTGAGTTTATCCAATGACGCGGACGGTTACAATCGCGCGTTCCTGACGGACGTTTATGTTAAGATACGCATAATGCCGGAAAGCAAACCAAAACCCCGAAAGGTGCCGTGGATACTCGGTTTGATCGTCCTGTTTTTGCTGACGACGCTGGTTGTTTTGCAGTCAAGCAATTATTGGCGGACGCTGTTTGAAGTTACGGAACGCGACACGGTTTTGCTTTACGCATTGATATCACTGAATTTTTTTGCGTTCATCGTTTTTGGTTTTATTCTGCTTCGAAGCGTCCTGAAACTTGCGCGCGAACGCCGCGCGCTGCGGCTTGGGGCGAAGCTCAAAACACGGCTTTTGTTCTATTTTACCGCCGTCAGTATTTTGCCGATCTTTGCGATGGGCGTATTTTCATATTTATTTATGAATCGCGCGCTCGAACGCTGGTTTACGCAGATTCCCGAAACGGTCGCACGCGAAGCCCGCGAGATTCGCGATAGCGCAGACACCGAGCGAACAGAGAGGCTTGCGACCGAGGCGCGCATTCTTGGATTCGCATTGAAAGATAAGTCTATTGATGGCGCTTTCCTCGCGCGCATCGCTGACGATGGCGGATATGCTTTCGTTGCAATCGCCGCGGACGATGATACGGTCGAAAAATTTGCGGGATCGAAGGGCCGGCGCGTCGATCGAGAAACAATAAAGGCGGCAGTCCGTCCGACGGCCGAAAATCGATCCGAAACTACCTATAATACATTTACTGCTCCGATATCCGATGGGAAGCGATTGATCATCGGCGTAGAATCCTCGCAGAACGGCGTCGGGCAGCGAATTGAATCTTCGCTGCAGGAATACAGCGACCTTAAAGAGAAGCAGAACACTATCAGACAGCTTGGCGTTTTGACGCTTGGTGTCCTCACGTTCCTATTGGTAATTGCATCGTCTTGGGTAGCATTTTATGTTTCAAAAGGACTGACTGCGCCGATCATGGCATTGGCGGAAGGTGCGGAACACATCGAAAAAGGAGAACTCGGGTATCGCATTGACACGATCGCCGAAGACGAACTCGAAACGCTTGTAACGGCGTTCAATCAGATGTCGGCGAAGCTTGAGGAAAACGCAAGCGAATTGGACGAACGCCGACGCTACATCGAAACGGTTTTGAACACGCTGCCGACCGGCGTTATTTCGGTGGATTCGGATGGGAAAGTAAGTACGATAAATC
>JBOGOW010000541.1:0-2586 GCA_050748285.1 Pyrinomonadaceae bacterium | reverse complement strand
AACGTATATGCGGTAAATCCAGCCGACAAACCGGCGACAGGTTCGGATGTCCCGACATCGAGAAATATAACCGAAGCAAAAGGTGTGAGGGCGGAAATTCAGGCGGTTCCAAAATCCGATCCTGACGTTATTTACGTCGGCCTTAATGACCGCGACCCTGCGTGGCACGATCTCTATAAGATCAATATTTCCACGGGCAAACGGACGCTCATTAGTGAAAATAAAGACCGATATCAAGGCACGATTTTTGATAATGCCGACAAGATGAGGCTTGCCCTGCGAAACCCGCCAAACGGCGATACGGAGATTTTGCGTTTTAATGCGGACGGTTCGACGACAAAAATTTACGACTGCAATCTCTTTGAAACCTGCTCGCCGATCCAGTTTAACAAGGACGACAAACGTCTTTATATCCAAACCAATAAAGGCAATCCCGATCTTATCGAGCTTGAGCTTTTAGATGTTGCGACCGGAAAGACCGAAAAGGTCGAAAGTGATCCGCTTGGCAAAGTTGATTTCGGAGGTGCGACATTTTCTGACGTAACGCACGAAATGATCGCAACGAGCTATGAAGACAGCCGGACGCGGATATATTGGAAGGACAAAACTTTCGAAAAAGACTACAACAACGTCAAAAAGCAAGTCGGCGACCGCGAGATCAGTTTTAATTCGAGCACGGCGGACGAGACAAAATTCATTGTCGCTACATTCAGCGATGTCGATCCGGGAACAGTTTGGACATATGACCGCAAATCGGGCAAACTCACAAAACTCTATGAGGTGCGTGAAAAACTCGACCGCAAAGCCCTTGCGCCGATGACCTCGATCACCTACAAATCGTCCGACGGCCTTGAAATACCGGCTTATCTGACGCTGCCAAAAGGCGTCGCCGCCAAGAATCTGCCGCTTGTCGTATTTCCGCACGGCGGCCCGTGGGGACGCGATTCGTGGGGTTACAATACGTTTGCGCAATTTCTGGCGAATCGCGGGTATGCCGTGCTCAGTCCGAATTTCCGTGCCTCAACCGGTTACGGGAAAAAATTCCTCAACGCCGGAAATAACGAATGGGGCCAAAAGATGCAGGACGACCTGACTTGGGGCGTAAAATATCTCATCGGTCAGGGCATCGCAGATCCAAAACGGGTCGGCATCATGGGCGGCAGCTATGGCGGTTACGCGACGCTCGCTGGTGTTGCATTTACGCCCGATGTGTATGCGGCGGCAGTTGCGATAGTTGCTCCGTCCAATTTAAAGACGCTGCTCGAATCGATCCCGCCGTATTGGGAAGCCGGACGCGTTATTTTTTATAAACGCATGGGCGACCCGAATACTCCGGAAGGCCTCGCGCAAATGATGCGTCAGTCGCCGCTTTATTCGGCTGACAAGATCAAAACGCCGCTGATGGTCGTGCAGGGAGCGAACGACCCGCGTGTCAATAAGCGAGAATCCGATCAGATCGTGATCGCCCTACGCGAACGCAAATATCCCGTCCAGTATCTTGTCGCACCCGACGAAGGCCACGGATTTGCCCGTCCGGTCAATAACCTTGCGATGGTCGCGACGGCAGAGAAGTTCCTGGCGAAATACCTCGGCGGGCGCTTTCAGGATTCGATGACGACAGAGGTTGCCAAACGTCTTGGCGAGATCACCGTCGATCCGAAAGACGTTGTGATCGCAAAGCCAGTCGATATGTCCGCCGCTGCAGCGGTGAACGTTTCGGGCAAATGGGTTTTGTCGATTGACGCTGGTGGCCAGATCATCGAGCTTAATTGCGAATTTGCACAAGCCGGCAGCGATTTTACCGGCACAATGTCATCGGAGCACGGAAGCGGTAAATTTGAAAAGGGCAAGGTAAGCGGCTCGGCCGTTATCGGCACGCTTTCGGGTGAGGTTCAGGGCCAGCCGATGGTGATGGCTTTCAGCGGCAAAGTTGACGGCGATAAAATGACCGGGACGCTCGATGTTCCGGGACTCGGCAACTTCCCGTTCGCCGGTTCGAAATCAAAATAGACCGAAAAAACAAAGCATCGGCGGCGTGGAATACTAATTCCGCGCCGCCGATCTTGCATTTCCAGCCAGCTATTGTTGGGCTGTAAAGTTGATTCCGGACACGTTTCCATTGACGAAAACCATCTGGCTCGGCATCGCGAACGTGTTCCGTTTTGCCTCGACCGTTACTGTATAGGAAACACCGCCGGGCAAAACATTCACAAGAAAATATCCGAATGTCGATGAAGCGGAAACCGCGACGACATTATTGCCCGGGTCGCGAACCACGATCCGAGCGTTGTAGATGCCGCGACCACCCGCTGTAACTACGCGCCCGCTGATCGCGCCTGAGGATACCGCGTCGTTATCGACGATGGTCACCGTTTGCTGAATAATCGTGCCGAGGTTTCCTTGGAACTGGGTGCCTGAAACATTCGTAAAGAAAATTTCGCTGCCCTCGATATCCGTGTCATCGCAGGTCATAACCCCGACCATCATTTGGGTTTCACCGGCCGCAAAATTTACATTTTGAAAAACGCCGACAAAATCGGAGGGCGATGTGCAGTCCGCGCCGCTCGTCGCCGTATTTGCGCTCTG
>JBOGOW010000540.1:0-2590 GCA_050748285.1 Pyrinomonadaceae bacterium | reverse complement strand
GTCGAAACGTCAGCCGTTTTTTTGTTCCATACAAGAATGCGTTCTTGATCTCGTCAGGAAGTTCGGTAAACGGAGTTTCGTGTAAATGCTGAGGCAAACTCGCTGCCGCTCGTGTTTCTGCCTTTTTGCGTTTCCCTTTCTTGCGGCTTCTCGCACCTTCTACAGCCGGTTCTAGTTTGTCGCCATCTACATATCGCTCGATGATCGCAAGCAACGCTGAATTTAAGAAAGATGCACCGGATCGGTCTGCACCGCCGAGAAATTCGATCTTTCCTATAGGCTGACTCGGGTCGGGAACAATCTTGTTAGCGTCGATCTCCATCACCGTTCCGATTCCCTGACAGCGTTTGCACGCACCGTATGCAGAGTTGAATGAGAAAGAACGAGGCTCAAGCGTCGCGATATTGATGCCGCAATTCACGCACGCCATGCGCTCGGAATAGAGCTTTTCGTCTCCATCCACTACGGAAACAAGCACCGCGCCGTTTGTCATCTTCAGCGCCGTCCGCACCGATTCCGTAAGGCGTTCTTTTACATCTTCTTTGATAAGCAGACGATCGACGACGACCTCGATCGTGTGATTGGTGCGTTTATTCAGCTCGATCTCTTCGTCAAGCTGCCGCAGTTCACCGTCAACACGAGCGCGAACGTAGCCATCTTTATGAAATTTTTCGAGTTCTTTTTTGAATTCGCCTTTTCGCCCGCGAACGACCGGCGCAAGTATCATTGCTCGCTCTCCGAAAGGCAAATCCAAAATATCGCCAACGATATTTTCGACCGACTGACGCGAGATCGGTTCACCGCATTCGTGACAATGCGGCTGACCGATCGACGAGAACAGCAGCCGCAAATAATCGTAGATTTCAGTAACGGTGCCGACCGTCGAACGCGGGCTTCGGGAAACCGTTTTCTGTTCGATGGAAATCGCCGGACTCAATCCTTCGATCGAATCGACGTCGGGTTTTTCGAGTTGATCGAGAAACTGCCGTGCATAAGCCGACAATGATTCGACGTACCGACGCTGCCCTTCTGCATATATCGTATCGAACGCGAGCGACGATTTGCCCGAACCTGAAAGCCCCGTGATCACCGTAAACTTGTCGCGCGGTATCTCGACATCGATGTTTTTTAGATTATGCTGGCGTGCCCCGCGAACGGTGATCTGCTTGATGCTCATTACGGTTGAAAACTGCGCGTATATCCGAAACGAGTATTATAACAAGATGCGCTAAACTAGCCAAAGGACGGCCCAGAGAGAGACGACCGAAATGACGAGCCAAAGAAACACACCTTGAATCAGCGGCCTAATTCCGACCGATCTTAATGTACCTGGAGTAAGACTTGCTCCTATTAGAAAAAGCGTTATTGTCATCCCGGCTTTTGCAAGATTTACAAGCGATTCGAACAGGCTTGGCTGAATGCTCGACGGGGCAAATGTTCGAAACGCTGCCGCCGCGACAAACAAAAAGATAAACCATGGAATCGCGATCTTCGCTTTCGCGTCTGAAGTTTTGTCACGGTATAAATATGCCAACAGCAATGCGATGGGAGCGATCCAAAGCGCGCGTGCGAGTTTTACTGTCGTGGCAACCGCCAACGCCTGTTCGCCAAAGGCTTGCGAAGCACCGACGACGGAGCTTGTGTCGTGTATCGCTATCGCCGACCAAATGCCAAATTGATTTTGGGTCAATCCGAGCGCGTGGCCGATCAACGGAAACAAAAACAGCGCAACCGAATTCAATACGAATACCGTGCCTAGCGAAACGGACATATCTTCGTTTTCGGCATTTATCGCCGGCCCGACCGCGGCGATCGCGCTCCCGCCGCAGATCGCCGTGCCGGACGATATCAACGCCGACGTTTTATCTTTCACACTCAGAAGCCTGCCGACGAAATATCCGAGAATGAGAGTTCCAAAGATCGTCGCTATCGTAAATAAAATGCCATCACGCCCGGCCTTGTAAATGGCTCCGAGATTCATCCCGAATCCGAGCAAAACAACGGACGCTTGGAGCAAATATTTCGTCGGTTTACCGGAAAGTGATGGGAACGGATTCCCTATTGTAAACGCAAACAGCAATCCAAGCGCCAACGCCACAGGCGGCGAGCCTATCGGAGACAAACACGCCAAAACCGCAAGTATAAATAAACTTTTTTTCCAAATCATAACTGAGAATTATCGAATTCGATCGGAATAACGTAAAGCGAATAACGAAAAGTGAATAGCGGTTATTCGTTTTCGCTATTCACTTTTCACTATTTCGGACATTTCCTATTTGGACTTTCCTTGATTCGCAACAGCTTGCTGGGCAGCTTTGATCGATTCGACGTCGCCGAGGTAATAACTTTTTATCGGCTTTAAATCGACATCGAGTTCGTAAACAAGCGGCACGCCGGTTGGAATGTTTAGATTAACGATCTTGTCATCGGCAATTCCGTCCAAATGTTTCACGAGCGCCCGCAGGCTGTTCCCATGTGCAGCGATCAGAAGTCGTTTGCCCGATTTGATCTTCGGCACGATCTCGCTTTCCCAATACGGCACGACACGGGCGACTGTGTCTCTCAAACACTCCGTTTTCGGAAAATTCTC
>JBOGOW010000539.1:0-2600 GCA_050748285.1 Pyrinomonadaceae bacterium | reverse complement strand
AATGACACGCGCCAGCTCTACGGTTGGAAGCCCGGAAAAAATGGCTTTCTCATAACCCTTGACCGACCCGCTCTGGGAGAGGAACCAGTCCACCAGCGAATACTGGCTCCCCAGTTCGTGACCGATGATCGAGGTTCGCAGCGTGATGGCATTCAGGTCCGTGTGAAGCTCACCGATGTACTTGGACTTACCGTAGAGATCCTCTGCATCGGAGATATCCTCCTCGGTGTACATGCCTTTACGGCCGGAAAACACGCAATCGGTGCTGATGTGAATCAAGCGAGAACCGGACAACGCGCACAACCTGGCAATGCGATGCGGCAACATGGCATTGATAGGGAGTGCCGAAAGGGGGTCCTTGGCATCGGCCAATTGTTTGATCAGCCCGACGCAATTGACGACGACATCCGGCTTGACCCGTGCCAGGACCGAAACCAGTGAGTCCTGGTCAAGCACGTCGACATTACTGATCAACGAACTGTGCATGTCCTCGGAAAAGTATTTTGCGCCGCCCGGATTGCGCAAAGTGCCCCACACCTCAAAGTGCGGGTTTCCATGGAATTGCCTGAACACTGTGCTACCCAGCATTCCGGTGACCCCTAACACGAGAACTTTCATTTTGAGCTACCTTTTAATTCATTGATCCTGCTACTGAGGATTTCGACCAAACGCTGGCTTTGACGCTCCATCTCGAAATGCTCGAGGTAGTACGCCCGACCCGCCCGTCCCAACGATTCCCGTTCATCCGAAGTCATACGGAAAAGTTGCTCAATGCAGTTGGCCATACCATCGGCGTCTTGCGCCGCAGTGGTCAGGCCGGCTCCCGCCTCTTGAATGACGCGCGCACCCTCCCCGTCCAGAGCGGCGATGATCGGCCTCCCCGCTGCCAGGTAAGCCTGGACCTTACTGGGGATGGTATAGGAGAACGCCTCGTTCTGCTTCAACGTCACCAACAATCCCTCGGCACGGCTGAAAAAATGCGGCATTTCAGTGGCCGCAAAGCGACCGGCAAGAATAAGGTTGTCCAAAGCACGGGTTTTCTTCTGGGTTTCAATCCAGCCCAACATACTGCCGCTTCCGACCAAAACAATCCTGAGTTCCGACAAATGGCGAAGCTTGTCAGCTACCTCAACGAGGGTTTCGACCGATTGTGCGGTCCCCAGGTTGCCGGCAAAAACAAGACAGAAATGACCTTCGAGCTCCGCGAGCAAGGGGGCAGGAATCCGGGTCTCTTCTACACTCGGTGGCACGTCCTGATAGGAGTTGGGGTAATACACAACTTTGCCGGAACTGGCATGACGGGCAACTGGTTCATGGAATGCCCGCGACTGAACCAGGAGCGTATCGACAAAGGCGTAAATACCTTTAACCAGCCAGCCCACAGCGCCCAATATTGCTTTGTTTTTTATGAATCCAGTTGCACTCAAACTTTCCGGCCAGAGATCCTGAACCCATACGGCCAGATGACTCTTGAGTTTCCACTTCAAGTAAATTGCAGGAATTACCGAGGTAATAGGTGAAGGCGCAAACACAAAAATTGCATCAAAGCGCTCACCCTTTACAGCTCCCGGATAAAACTTTAGGCCATTTAAAATAAACGACAAATAGTTCAACACAAGATTTTTTGCACCGGAAACACCCCGAGGCCTGAGTGGTGCGCGACAAACACTAACGGAAGACTCGAATTTTTCTTCCTGATATCCAGAAGCACTGTAACCGGCAAAGATAACACCATCAGGGTAATTCGGCTTACCAGTAAGAACCTTGATATCGTGCCCTTGAGCCGTCAAAGCCTTGACCAAATCATTAATAATGAAAGACTCAGGCCAGAAATATTGCGTCACCACCAGGATTCTCATCTAGCAACCACCTTCTTTGAGCGCTTGGCCAACGCCAGCGACCCGGACCGGGTCTTTTTCGAGGTACTTTTCCAATAAAATTTGTCGCTCTGCAAAACGGCTGCACCGGACAACTTATTCAATGGCTCAGGAGTTGATAGCGCCTCGGCCAGCACACTACCTAGGCTCTTTGAATCAAACGAAAAAAAATAAAGCGCTGCATCTTCCCCGAACTCCGACATGGGAATCATGTTGGAGCAAAACATCGATTTTCCAGAAACCAGCGCATCCAGAAGAATATTGGGACGGTCCTCGCAGGACGATACGAAGATATTCAAGGGTCCATGCTGATTCAAAGGAGGCAGACTTTTATAAGGAATCGAGCCTAACAATAGCACCCGCCCCTCAACATCCAGAGTTGAAGTCAAAGACCCGACACACTTAGTCTCCGGCAAACTTGTCCCACCTACCAAAACCAACGGATTTTTTTCGCTAAGGACCTGAGGAAGCGTTGCATAAGCACTCACTACTTCAGAATGATGTTTATAAACATCAAACTTCGACACATACAAAACATACTCGCTCAAAGGTAAAACATCAGGGCGAACGGCGCTACCATTGTGAGTCCTAAACATCGAGCTGATACCTCGCACCGGACTCCTCCGCATCAACCTTTGCCATGCTGATATCAAACCCAACCACACGCATTTTTTTGCCAAACTCTACAGCCAGCGGCAGGCCTACATAACCGAGACCTACAAC
>JBOGOW010000538.1:0-2603 GCA_050748285.1 Pyrinomonadaceae bacterium | reverse complement strand
TCCTTGAGCTCAGAGCGCAGCCATTCACGTTGCGGGGTTTGCACCGGACGTTTAGGCGCTTCGGATACTCGATCACCAACAAAAGTTTTCACGATCTGTCTCAACATCACTTTTCCGGTCTCGCCATTTATTTTGCGACTCGCGGGCTGACGTAAAGCGAGCTCGAACATGCGGTGGTCGAGGAATGGTTCGCGCAGCTCCGTTGACGACCGCATCGAGATACGATCGTTGAAGCGCATTGCCCTCGGTATCTTTGTTCGCATTGCGTCGCGAAACTGAGTATTTCGGAGCTTGTCCGGAAATACGCTCGGAAATTCCATTTTTTCGGCCAACGCACGAAACTCTGGATTCAAACATTCGGGACGAACGGGACTTTCTACGGTTCCCTGAATGAAACCGGGTTGATGGCCGTTGTTCGATTCACGGTAATAGTCATATCCCGCCCATTGCTCATCCATTCCGTTGCCGTCGAGCAAGACCTTTACGCCGTTTTCTTTGGCCGTTTCAAACAACTTTGCGTAAGCAATTGTCGGCAGCCCTCCAAAAGGCTCGTCCTGAAAATACTGCACGCTTTCGGCGAGGGCAGGCACCTCATCAGGCGATAGTTCGCAGACGATCAAAGGATGATTTGTGCGTTCAAGCATTTGCCGAACCCACGGCAATTCATCGTATCTATCATCGCCGGTAGCGAATGTGAATGCCTTTACGTCGCTGTCTCTACCCTGAACTTCGTGGACCAAACCAAGCAACCCCGAAGAATCGAGACCGCCGCTTAGATTAATTCCGACCGGCACGTCCGAGCGAAAACGAAACTCTACGCTCTCTTTCATCAATTGAAAGTACTCTTCTCTAACTTCGCTTTCAGAACGTTGATCAAATTCATCGCCAACTTTTTCCGCGAGATCGTACCATTTAGAAATTCGAATGCGTCCGTTGTTCCAGCTTAGGCAGTGCCCACCGGGAAGCGATTGAACACCGCTCCAGAACGTGTTGGCCGAATGGTCGTAAAGACCATATGTCAGATAGGTCGCCCATGTTTTCTCGTTTGCGATTTGAGGAACTCCAGCGGAATGGATCGCCTTGATCTCACTTGCGAATACCAAAGTCCCGTCCTCTTTTTGGTGATAGTAAAACGGCTTTACTCCGAATCGGTCGCGGGCGGCAAAAGCCGTTTGATTCCTTTCGTCCCAAATCACAAACGCAAACATCCCGATCAGTTTATCAAGACATCGTTCACCCCATTTTTGATAGGCGGCCAGAAGCACTTCTGTATCGGTTCGCGTTCGGAATTTGTAACTGCTTTCAAGCTCCTTCCGCAATTCCAGGTAGTTATAAATTTCTCCATTATATGTAACAACAAGATTTCCGTCAGAACTGAACATCGGCTGGCTACCTGCATCCGACAGATCGATTATGCTCAATCGATTATGACCTAGACCTGCACTGTGTTTGGGATCGATATAGACGCCTTCGCCATCAGGCCCGCGATGCCGCTGCGAAAACACCATCGCTTTCACATCGGCGTCTTGCCAACTATTTCCCAAAATTCCAACTATTCCGCACATAAAAAATTTAAGTTGAAAACTGAATAAAAAAGTGATCCCTGCAATTTTCAGCATTTGCGGACTTTTCTGATTAATTCCGTAAATTAAAATGCATTGTGCCCATTCGGGGCAGTACCGGTTTCGACAATCGATTTTTCCACGCAATAAGATAGTTTTTCGGCAAGGCTTTTGACATAAGGCTCAGCGATAATAGAACCATGATGTCCGGGAACTTCGTGAATCTCTAACTCCCCGGAAACAAATGGCCCCCAGCCGAGAGTCGGGTCGGGTTCTATACCCAAGGGCTGATTCGACGCCCTAAACAATGTCAATTTTCCCGGAAATCGATCCGGGAGATATTTCTGACCGGCTTTTGATATCTGATCCTCCAACTGAATATAGTTCGTCGGGATCGATCCATTACCCTTTTTTCTCAAGTAATAATTTCTGACTGCCTTCTTATAAGTATTGACGACTTTTCTCCTGTATTCCTGTATAACCTTTGCGAGTTTGTCCAGGAAGTAATCGAACCGTCCCCTATTGCTAAGCTCTCTTAAAGTTTCTTTATGGAGCTGCATTCTTCGCACTAACGAATACACTTGCATGCGAATGGCGGTAGTGCTAGGCAGCAATTTCGGATAATCGGGGGTACCAGTATCGAACAAGGCCAACAAAGCTACTTTTTCACCATTACGATGAAGCTGTTGGGCTATTTCGAACGCCGCCAGTCCTCCGAATGACGCTCCGCCAAGAAAGTATGGTCCGTCCGGCTGCAGGCTCTTTATTTCCCGGATGTAATGCTTAGCCATCTTTTCAACCGTTGCGTGACCAACCTGTCTCCCACCCAATCGACGAGCCTGAATCCCGTAGAAAGGTTGATCTTCACCCAAATGCTTTGCAAGATCGCGATAAAACAGGACATTTCCTCCTTTGGCGTGTAAACAAAATAACGGCGGTCTCGAACCATTCGGCTGTATCGGCACGATCGCCGATTCGGGCTCTTGCCAGTCATCCCGGCTTAATATTTTCGCCAGTTCCGCGATCGTTCCCGCCTCGAAC
>JBOGOW010000537.1:0-2604 GCA_050748285.1 Pyrinomonadaceae bacterium | reverse complement strand
GGTTTAGTTCTTATTCGTGTATTCGTGGCTATTTTTTGCCACGAATGCACGAATAAAGCCATTAATTTAATGTCTATTAAGTAATTTCAATAGTTTTTCAAAGGTTCCAAATATAGCCTTTTTCCGACGCAACATAATAAATAATACGAACACCGCCGCTCTTTCCTTTTCCTTTCATTCGCCAACGTATTTTGCGTAACCCGCTTCCGCCCGGAATGACGTAGCCGAGCAAATAATTCTCCTGCAAATAAGATTGAAAGTCGAAATAATCTTCGTCCGAAAGCAGAGACAAAACATCTCTTGTGAACACCCGAGTCTCTCTGAAACTAAGAAGTTGGGTCATTCCGCCAAGGCATAAACATCGGTTAACAACTCACTCTCATCCGGCAGCGGGCTTTCGTCGGCAAATTTCTCGGCTTTTGCGACGGCTTCGGCAGCTTCCTTTTCGATCTTTTCAAATTCCGAATCGCCAAAGACGCCGGCCTCGTTCAAGCTGTCCTTAAAAAGGACGATCGGGTCGCGTTCCTGATATTTTGCGATCTCTTCGCGAGTCCGATAATTTCCTGGGTCGGACATCGAATGTCCCATATATCGATAGGCGCGAATTTCGAGCAGCGTCGGAGCGCTATTCTTTCGTGCCCGTTCGATGGAACGCAGCGTTGCTTCGCGAACAGCCATTACGTCCATCCCGTCAACGAATTCATTTGCCATTTCAAACGCGTCAGCTTTTTTTGCGATATTTCGCGTACTCATCGCGCGGTCTTGCGATGTTCCCATTCCGTATTGGTTGTTCTCGCAAATATAAATTATCGGCAGTTTCCAAAGCTGAGCCATGTTAAGCGATTCGTGAAACATTCCCTGATTAACCGCGGCTTCGCCAAAAAAGCAAAGCACGACCTGCCCGGTTTCCTTGTATTTCGCGGCATACGCCATTCCGGTTCCGACGCCGATCTGACCGCCGACGATGCCGTGCCCGCCATAGAATTCAAGCTCTTTGGAAAACATATGCATCGAGCCACCTTTGCCTTTTACACAGCCGCCTTCTTTCCCGTAAAGCTCGGCCATGACAGCCTCCGGCGTAATACCCTTGACCATCGCCTGAACATGATCTCGATAAGCTGTGATGACCATATCGGTCGGTTCCAGTGCCATCATCGAACCGACGGCGATCGCCTCTTGCCCTATGTACAAATGGCAAAAACCGCCGATCTTGCCCATCCGGTAAACCTCGGCGCATTTTTCTTCGAATCGGCGGCCAAGAACCATCTGATACAGCATTGCACGCAACTGCTTTTTGTCGGTTTGCTTTATCGATTCGATCTGCGACTTTCGGCGTTTCTTATATTCGGCGGTTAAGTTTTCGACAACCGCAAAATCGTCGGTTCCGTTCTTCGACATTTTCGTTTTCGTCGTTTGTTTACCCGTGCCGTTTTTTGACGAGTTTGCCGCTTTTTTACTTGTGGCTGTTTTTGCCAAGTTCTATTCCTCCCGAAACTCTGCCGATACTTTACATATTTCGATGCAAACTATGAATTATACGCCGTTTACAACTATCAAGGCAAAAATGACGAATGCAATTGGCATGTTCGAAATACGTGTTCCGCCGTGTTCTGAAATTGACATTCACCTCACAGGACGAGTAAATTACACGCTTATAAAGGGCGATGAATAAAGTCAGCATAAATCAGATTATCGGCGGCTTGTGCAAAATTCCGGATGAGGAGTTCGTCTGCGAACCCGTTTACGATTTCTTGAGCGCAAATCCGGTCGATATCGATTCCGTTCAAAAGTATCTGTTTTGGAACCCGGAATGTTATACGCGAAATTTGATCTATAAAGATTCGCGTTTTGAGATGATGGCGATCTGTTGGGAACCCGGACAGGTTTCGCGAGTTCACAATCATTCCGAACAACGATGTTGGATGACCGTTCCGGTCGGGCGATTAAAAGGTCAAAACTTTGCTGTTGAATCGATTGATGAATCGAAAGGTCTCTGCAAACTTCGCGAAACCGACACATTCGAGCTTGCCGAATGCCTCGCCGCAAAAGTCGAGCTCGAAGAACCGATACATCAGATTCTGAACCTTGCCGAATTCGATGCGCGCGCCGTCAGCATCCACATTTACTCCAAACCATACGACCGATGCCTTTCCTATTGCCGCGACACAGATACGTTCAAAGAAGTTAGCCTCGCTTACACGAGTATTGACGGAAAGCTGTGCGATGGAGCAAGGCTTTCGTCCGCTGCAGATTGACGCAATGGAAATTCCAGCGAGTAAATAATAATTGAAGCGCAATGCTCGAAAACCGTAGAGTTTTCCTGATCCTATTGTTTGCCTTATTCTGCCTTTACGCAGGAGTGCGAGTATGGCGACTGACCGACGCATGTCTTTGGTTCGACGAGATCTTCAGCGTCCACGCCGCCGAACACGATTGGAATTCGATCACATGGTTCGTTGCTCAGGACCTTATCCACCCGCCGCTTTTCTATTACATTCTAAAAATTTGGATCGCCCTCGGCGGCGAAGGTCTTTTGTGGCTTCGACTGTTTCCTGTTTTCATCGCGACTGCCGCGTTGATACCTTTTCTGTATTTATGCAGGGA
>JBOGOW010000536.1:0-2610 GCA_050748285.1 Pyrinomonadaceae bacterium | reverse complement strand
GGATACGCTACTTTTTCTATTTACCCTCTTCCACAACTTTCGATACTATCTCGAGATCGTACTCGAGAAACAACTTTCGGAACATTTATTCTCGCGGGAACATTCCTAGGCATCGTTGCATTCATCTGGGAAGCAATCTCAATTCGGTGTAGGGATTGCGGTACAAGTCTCGGTTGGAAATCGATGAAAGGTCAATGGGTTTTGGTGAGCCAAACCTGTCCGGTTTGCCACTGCCGCGGGGACACGAAAACTCTATGATTGGACCGACGATGCGGGCCAAAACTTTAGCTACGGCTACGACCTTGCAAACAAGGTGATCTCGAAGGCATTACCAAACGGCGTGAACAGAACCTACGAGTACGACGGAATGTCGCGATTAACACGGCTCAAGGATGTGAATTCGTCGGCGACACTATTTGATCGGCAATACGGATACAACCCAGCGAATCAGATAGGCCAGATCACAGGTCTGGCCGAAACGAAAAACTTTGGTTATGACAATATCGACCGTCTGACCTCGGTTTCAGATGCGGTGAACGGCAACGAGAGCTACACATTCAACTCCGTCGGAAACAGAACGGCGTCGCACCTTAGCTCGACATATTCCTATCAGCCATTCAACAAGATCGCATCCACCCAGACGGCCGCTTACGGGAGCGATGCGAACGGCAACATGACGACGAAGGGCGAGGGCTCGAATTTCTGGCGGTACACCTGGGATTACGAAAATCGTATGACCCAAGCGTCAACGCGCAAGCAAAGTGTCAGGTACAAATACGATGCTTTAGGCCGTCGAGTTCAGCGGCATACGCCCGGTTCGAAAGAGAACACAAAGTTCACCCACGATGGTTTGGACGTGCTCATCGATGACGATAAAGGAATACCTACAAAGTATCAAAACGGCCCGGGAATCGACAACAAATTACGCCAAACTACTGGCTCGAACGTCGGTTATTTCCTCGCGGATCATCTTGGCTCGACCAATGGGCTGGCCGATTCATCAGGTGTCGTAACAGCTTCTCAGTCTTACGACAGTTTCGGCAACGGAACGAATGCAACCTTCCCGTCGCGTTACCAATTCACCGGTCGCGAGCTTGATTCCTTTTCCGGCCTGCAATTCTCAAGAGCCAGATTCTACGACCCAAACCTCGGCCGCTTCATCTCCGAAGACCCGATTGGATTCGGGGGCGGTCATGTGAATTTGTATGGGTATGTAAAGAATCGACCCTTGATGTATCGCGACTCGAGAGGATTATTCCCTGACGGAGACGTACTCAATCCAAACACAATTAGGACACTTGGTCCTGGAGCGGCCGCCCTTGCAGCGTTAGCAGGACCGGAAATTGCAGGCGCGGCAGTAGGAGCGGCCCTAATATATGGTGCGTCGTATGTAGGCGCGGCCACGGCGAGTCACCCTTCGAACCCATTTGTTAATGGCCCACTGAACCCGTTTCCGTATTTGGACAATCTCCCTTATCCTATCGGAAACCCGTTTGTACCGTCACAGCCGTTAACGCCGGCCCGCCCTTACTGTCTCCCGACTTCACGGATCATTCCGTTTCCGACGCCAAAGTCGGGCCCGTTAATTCCGCCTCCGCCAACCAAGCCTCCCGACGGTCGCGATACGCAATGCAAGAACGCTTTAGCAGACTGCCTGGCTTCCGCAGGCGGTGATTTCATAACGCAAGGAAAGTGCGCGGCGGCGTACAACGCTTGTATCCAAGGGTTTCCGACGATTTTTCCGAATGGGGTGGTAGTAAGATGAATATGAATGGAAAACTGAATGAAGCGACAAATCTTCCGGACGAGCTACGTTTTGTCGTCGATATCGTAGCGAGTATCACGCTTGGAAACTACAATTCGGCAATCGAGTCGTTTGTCAGCGGAGCGACAAACTTAGTTTCCTCATCAGCTTCAGTTCCAAATGAGAAATGGCTTTTTGTCATCTCAGCTCTTGAGAATGCAATTCGGTACAAGTTAGCGATCGAGGGCGTTGTTCCGGCTGAAACGAGTTCCTTGGCTGGTGAAGGTGCAGAACCAACCTGCAATTTTTGCGGCAAGTATCAAAGCGCAGTCGAACAGATTATCGGTGGTCCCGGCGTGTACATTTGTAACGGGTGCGTGGCCTTATGTAACCGCACACTTACGGAACCCAAAGGCTGAACGACATCGGCATGCCGGTTGTAGTTAGAATCGGAAAACCGAAGCAGTTCCACGACTCAATAATTTTCTAACACCATATCAAATCGTCGGAGTCGGGCGAGAAGGAGTTTGGTACCGGAGGATTACACTCTATTCAGTCAATACAGATCGTAATGCAAATGATCAACAACCGGAACCGTGGCACCGGGCGCAGGTGAGGCCTGTGGAGCACTTCAAGTATTGCCAGAGGTTTATAGAGACTTGACGGAATCAAGTGTGGAGAAGAATGTAACGGTCGAAACCAAACTCCGGAGGAATTACTCCAACAATTACAGGATGCTGAAACAGGGTATGCTAGTGTAGTGTATCAGTAATCTCTTTACAAAAGAGGTTTTTCATGTTAAGGTTGGAGTCATGTGGAAACCAGCCGATGCGTTGATTATGACAGAAGACCAGAGACGAACGCTT
>JBOGOW010000535.1:0-2612 GCA_050748285.1 Pyrinomonadaceae bacterium | reverse complement strand
GTGACATACAGCAATTGTTTGCTGACGTCACCCATTCTGTCTCGTCGCAAGCCGGTTGGAAGATAACAAATGAGATCTTTCTGTCACTGTTTTCTTTTCAGAAACTAGTGATATACAAGGATCTGGAAAAGAACACGGAAAAGATCGCCTCGCACAAGATATTCAACCAGATGATCAACAAGGATGGGCCAACGTATATCGGCCTGCCCGAAGGCATCACAAAACTGTCTCTCGACGAATACTTCGCTCCAGAGAAATCCCTGCAGGTCGTCGACGCGGATTCGAGTCAGCTGAGGGCGATCGCCACCGTCTCGCAGAACTATGATCTGGTACTCGAAGGTCCACCGGGGACAGGAAAATCGCAGACGATCACGAACCTCATCGCCCACGCTCTCTCGACCGGCAAGAAAGTACTCTTCGTGGCCGAAAAAATGGCGGCGCTTGATGTCGTGTATCGCCGGCTTCGCGACGTGGGTCTCGGCGAGTTTTGTCTCGAGCTTCACTCCACGAAGGCAAACAAGCGTTCCGTTATGCAGGAACTTAAGAACGCGCTCGATATGTCGCTCGAACGCGTCGAGCCGTCGCAGGCGGCTACGACGCGCCTGCCGCTGGTGCGCGAACATCTCAACGATTACGTAAAGGCGGTGCATACCCCTTACGGTGCACTCGCGACCTCTCCATACATCGCCTTTGGTGAAGTGGATGCTGTTAGATCGGCAAAAAAGCAGCTGTTTCAAGGAAACATTACAGGGGTTACAAGAGATGCGTTCGACGACATTCTCCGCGACCTGTCGGATCTTGTGGCGGCGGCCGAACCGATCGGATCGCCAAACGATCACGCTTGGCGAGGTGCCGAAAAGACCTTCTACTCCGAGGCCGATCTAGACGCAATTAAACAAGGGGCCGAGTTGGCCCTATCGAAACTGACGAGCATAGCCGCCCAAGCGGAAACGCTTGAGAAACGACTCGGGCTCCCGAAGTTGAGAACATTCGCCGACCTCGATATAGCCAGCGAAGTCGCTGAGACGATCGCCCGCTCGCCCGGAGCCCCGCTAAAAGTCCTGGCGAATGAGGCGTGGAACTCATCGCCGCCCGAGGCTATCGCTTTGATCGATGAAGGAAAAAGAATTCAGTCGATCCGATCCAAGCTTCTCGAATCATACAAGGAGACGGTTTTCGATCTCGATCCGTCGGACGAGGCTGCGTATGTAAAAAGGAAGTCGGAAGGGCTGTTTAGTTTTTTATCGATCCTCGACGGCCGGTATCGTGCAGCCCGTAGGCGTTGGATAGGTCTTCGTATCGCTCCGGATGCCATGTCTATGGCCGATCAAGCTATCGACATGAGGACCGTCGCCGATTATCTTTCACGGCGGAGCATGATGTCCGAACAACAGAGTCGTGGAACGGAGTACTTCGGACCTCTTTGGCAAGGCGAGGCATCGAACTGGACGGCACTCGATCGATATATAGAGTGGGTGGTGGACTTCAGGCGTATCTATGTTGCCCGTGGATTGAACGAAGCCGTGATCGCAACGGCCTCTGATCGCTCACCTGACGTGACATTCGTTCAGGAGCTTAGAGATCTCGCCTCGGAACTCAAAGACTTGCTATACAAATTGTCCAGTCTTGTTGGCTGGAGGGATAACCACTTTCAGGACGGATACTTGGATTTCATTTGGCAGAGACTTTCCGAAGTTGCCGGTGACATCGACGGGTCTCACAAATGGGCGGCTTACGAAGCGGTAAGGCAGAGGATCGAGCGAAGTTTCGCATCGGAGATACTCGAATGGATCGGCTCCGGCCAGATAGAATTCCCCAATCTAATTCCTGTATTCAAGCGTTCATTTTTCCAGAAATGGATAACGAACGTCGTCCAGGAACGAGCTGAATTGCGAGAGTTCCATACTCTCTCGCATGAGGAGCGCGTAAGAGAGTTTCGACGACTCGACGAGCTCGTTCTCAACCAGAACCGGCTTAAGCTTATCGGACAGATGCGCGGTGTCGTTCAAAGCACACTGCAGCAATCTCCGTTTAAGGAACAAATGCTGACCTTGAGGACGCAGCTTAACCGCCAGCGCGGGTTGCTGCCGCTGCGGACTACGATGCTCAACTGCCTCGATGCGGTTCGGGCGATCAAGCCCTGCTTCATGATGAGTCCGCAGAGCGTCGCCCAGCTCTTGGACGCAGAAAAGGATAAGTTCGACCTTGTCATCTTCGATGAGGCCTCGCAGCTACCAACCGAAGATGCGGTCGGGGCGGTGTTTCGAGGCGATCAACTTGTAGTGGTCGGCGATCCCAAACAGCTGCCACCGACAAACTTTTTCGCTGTCACCAGCGGACAGGTGAATGTGCAGCTGGACGACGACGGCTTGCCGCTTTTTGATGATTCTCAAAGCATTCTAGAAGAGATGATGAGCAGCGGCTTCCCCAGCAGCAGGCTCAAATGGCACTACCGCAGCTCGCACGAGTCATTGATCACTTTTTCGAACTCCACCTTTTACAACTCCGATCTTTATACATTCCCGAGCGTCGAGAGCGAAGCGTTCGATTCCGTACTGCAATTCGCATATGTCCCTTATGGTATTTACGAGGGAATAGGACTGAACATAATC
>JBOGOW010000534.1:0-2614 GCA_050748285.1 Pyrinomonadaceae bacterium | reverse complement strand
ATGCTGAACAGCCGATCGAACAGGTTTCCAAATCCGTTAATGTTATCGACGGGCAGGAAATGCGCGATCGGGCTGACATTACTTTGGTTGACAGCTTACGGGCGATTCCGGGATTTCGAGTTCAGCAGTTGGGCGGATTTGGGCGTGTCGCGTCGATAAAATCAAGAGGTTTGCGGAATCAGGATACTGCAATTTTGATCGACGGTGTCCGGCTCCGCGATGCATCTGCGATAACGGGCGACGCGTCGCCGTTTTTGAGCGATATTACGTTGACGAGCGTCAGGCGTGTCGAGGTTCTTCGCGGGCCGGGTTCGTCGCTTTACGGGACGAATGCGATCGGCGGAACCGTCGATTTTCAAACTCCGACACCACAAAAAGGCTGGCATGGGCAAATTTCCGGCGGGCTCGGCGGACTTGGATTCGGACGGTTTCGCGGCAACGTATCGTACGGAACCGACGACGGTAAATACGGATTCAACACCGGCGTTTCGCGGACGATTTTTACTAATGGAATCGACGGAAACGACGATGCAAAAAATACAAATTGGCAGGGCAGATTCGACGCTAAACCAACCGACCGGACGACAGTTTCGACGCGATTTTTTCTCTCCGACGCGTTTGTAAAATTAAATACCAACCCGGACACATTTGGCGCGCTGCCGCCGACAAATGCGACGGTAATTGATGCGATACAAGGCGTAAATTTTGTTTTCGATGCTGACGATCCTGACAATACACAGGACTCAGATTTCTTTAACGGACAGATCGTAGTCAATCATTCGTTTAATGGTAAATTCGATGTTCAGGCATATTATTCAGGTCTGAAAACATCGCGAACGAATGAAAACGGTGTGCTTGGCGTGGGATTTCAGAGTGCTTCGACGAGCATCTTCGACGGGCAGATTCACACCGCAAACGCACGTTTTCGATGGACACAGAATCAGTTGAATACACTGACGTTCGGCTACGAATTCGAGAAAGAGAAATATGGAAACGATGGGTTTACTCCGGACGACTTGGGCGATTTTTTTACACGCGCAGGCCAAACGAGCAATACGATCTTTGTAAACGACCTCGTTAGCCTGAATGACGGCCGACTGCAGTTAGCGGGCGGATTTCGGGCACAGTTTTTCGGGTTGGATGAGCCGCGTTTCAGCTTGTTGAATGCTTCATACGAAAATCTTGTGCTCTCGAATCCGCCAAGTGCTGTTACATTTGACGGATCGGCGTCGTATTATTTTTCAAAAAGCGGGACGAAATTGCGAACGCACATCGGTAATGGCTACCGCGTTCCGTCTTTGTTCGAACGATTCGGTTCATTCTTCAGCAGTTTTGGCGGTGCAGATTTTTTTGCACTAGGCGATCCGTTCTTGCAGCCGGAAAGGACAGTGGCGTTTGATGCCGGAATAGATCAGGATTTCGCCGGAGGCCGAGCAAGGCTTTCGGCCGCTTACTTCTATTCTAAACTCGACCGAACGATAGGCTTCGACAATTTCGCACCGGACATCGGCAATACGCCGAGGCCGTTCGGCGGATATTTCAATACGAGAGGCGGACATGCTCGCGGTGCGGAATTCAGCGGCAAATTCGCACCGACGAAAACGACAAGTATTTTTGCATCCTACACTTATACAAAAAGCGAGCAGCGTGAGCCGCAAGTATTCGGCAGCGGAATCCTATCGACGCTCGGAATTCCGAATAATCAATTCACGCTAAACGCAACGCAGCGTTTCGGCAAATTTTGGGTAAATTTCGACCTTCTCGTCGCATCGTCCTATCTGGCGCCGATATTCAGCAACACTTTTTTCGATACGTATATTTACCGATTTGACGGCAACCGCCGCGGCGATCTGACGGCGGGATATACCTTTCCGCTCGGCAAAAGCAAGATGAATCTGCGTGTATTCGGAACCGTCGAAAACGTTTTTGATAACGAATATTACGAAAACGGTTTTAGAACCGTCGGGAGAAACGCCCGAATAGGTGCGAACTTTTCGTTCTAGCCCTGTCAGAAAATCTTCCACAACCGGACCCGCGATGTTATCATCGTAATATCGAGGTGATTTTATATGAAGTGGATTGTCGCAATTTGCGTTGTGGTTGGCGGGTCATTTTCGTTTGCGTTTGGACAGACAAAGCAGCTTACAAATGCCGATCTTGAAAAATACAAAACCAAGCGGCTGCAGGCCGAGAAAGATCTTCGCGAGAACTATGAAAAGCTCGGCTTCCCCTCACCGGCCGAACTCGAAAAGCAAAATGCTCAGGACGAGAAGGAGCGGTTTGCGCTTTTTCAACGCCTGCAAACCGAAAGGATCGAGCGTGAACAGATCGCGGCCGAACGTCAGCGGTTAATTTACGAATACACACAGCGAAACCAGCCGTATGTTATTGTCGAGCGGTCGGATTATAGCGGGTATCTTTTCGGGTTCTCAATTATCGGAAATCGCCGGTTTCCATGGCGTTCGCAATTTCCGTATCACGGCGGAATTCGATGGCGTGCCGGCGGCGGCGGCGTTATATACGAACCGGGAAGTTCGAGCCACGACCGGACAACCCCGATATTTTTGCCGCAGCGTCGGCTTCCCACGTTTATTCAGCGTCGATAGCTGTGCGT
>JBOGOW010000533.1:0-2619 GCA_050748285.1 Pyrinomonadaceae bacterium | reverse complement strand
ACATAAACCGTGTCTAGCACTTCCTGCGCGTCAACATCGGTTTTCGCCAGATGCCGTGCGACTCGTTCAAGGTACGAGCGATGCTGTTGGTCGAATTCCCACCAGGCGCGCTCGTTTCCGTTTGCGCAGGCGAGTGCGAGGTAAAGGTCTTCGGCCTGAAGTTGTTCGAGGAATTGTTCGATCTGATCCGAAGAGATCACGGCATCATGATCGGCGAAAAGATATTTAGCGGCAGTTTTTTTGACAGACGCTGCGAAGCATTCTTCTTTAACCCCAAAATTGGGCTGTTCGGTATTCAGGCGCGTATAAATTTGGGAAATGCGCGGTTCGCATTCCTGTATCATCGCGTTATAAATTTGCGTCTCGGGCTGCATTCTTGAGTGGTATTATAGTCAAACTCTACCGATTAGCCTAGTTGTTGAAATCCGAGTTCAAGCATGCGATTCGGCGGACGATATTCCGGAATCCGAAATATGCAGCTTTTCATCGGAATATTGCAGCTGATACAGCCGCCAATAAAGGCCGCGATGAGCGAGCAGCTCGTTGTGCGTTCCCGCCTCACGCAATTCGCCGTGATGCATAACGATGATGCGGTCGCATTTTTGAATCGTCGAAAGCCGGTGAGCGACGACCATCGATGTGCGGCCGTTCATCACGCGTTCGACCGCTTGCTGGATTATCTGTTCGGTTTCGGTATCGATCGAACTCGTGGCTTCGTCCAGCACGAGGATCGCCGGGTCGAATGCTAGCGCGCGTGCGAATGAGATCAGTTGCTTTTGCCCGACGGAAAGGCCGGCACCGCGTTCGCGGACTTTGAAATCGTATGCGTGATCGAGTTCGCGAATAAAGCCGTCGGCATGAACCTCGTTCGCCGCCCAACGAATGCGTTCATCGTCGATCTCGCCGTTTCCAAGTCTGATATTGTCGGCGATCGTTCCGCTAAACAAAAAAACATCCTGCAAAACGACTGCGAAATTCGCACGCAGATCGTGCATATCCCATTCGCGGACATCGACGCCATCGAGCAATATCTTTCCTTTCTGAACATCGTAAAACCGCATCAGCAGATTGGTTATGGTCGTTTTGCCCGAACCGGTATGGCCGACTAGCGCGATGCTCTCGCCGAGGTTTACCTTGAACGAAACATCTTTTAACACCCAGTCGTTTTCCTTGTAGGCAAACCAGACGTTGCGAAATTCGATCTCGCCTTTTGCACGACCCGCGCGTTTCGGTTCATCGGGCGACGTAATTTCGATTTCAAGATCGAGCAAAACGAAAATTCGATGTGCCGCGACGATCGCGGCCTGCAGCACGTTGAATTTGTCAGAAAGATCGCGGATCGGCTGAAATAGCTGCTGCGAATATTGAATGAATGCTGCCAGAACGCCGACGGTCAATGCAGTTTCCGCCGCCGATAATCCGTTGATTATTTCGAATCCAAAAAAGAAAATGACTACCGCAATTCCAACCGCGCCGATAAAATCGACAAGCGGATAAAAGACCGCATAATAATAGATCGTCTCGATATTGGCGTTGCGGTAATCGTCATTGATCGCCCGAAAACGCAACTGCGCCTTTCCTTCGGCGTTCATCAATTGGACGGTCTGTGCGCCGGAAAGATATTCCTGCAGAAAGGCGTTGAGCCGCGCATTTCGTGTTCGCACTTTGTCGAAACCCGTCCGCGCATGTTTGCGAAACCAATTCGTCGCGACAAAAAGCAGAGGAACGGTTATGAGCGAGATAATCGCGAGCTTCCAATCGAGTGCGAACATCCACGCTATGATCGCAACAATAATGACAAGATCGCCGAGAACGTCGATCACGCCGGACGTGAATAGTTCGTTCAGCGCTTCAACGTCCGAGGTCAGCCGGGTAATGATTCTTCCGACGGGATATTTGTCGTAGTATGCAACTTCCTGACGCTGCAGCTTGGAAAAGATCTGCCCGCGAATGTCGAGCATCACACGCTGCCCGACGGTGTTGACCAAAATTTCCTGCAAATACGAAAAGATAAATCTGAGTAGAAAAACGCCGAAAAATGCGAAAGCGAACAGCCAGATGCCATCCAAATTCTTCGGAATAATAAAACTATCGACCGCGACCTTTGTAAAAAAAGGCTGAGTGCTGATAAGCACGTTGGTGAGAATTGTCAGTGCAAATGCAATGACGGCAAGGTGCCAATAGGGAAGCAAATAACCGAAAAGCCGACGCGCGATGCGCAGATCGCGCGTTTTGCCGATGGCTTCTTCTTCGTGGTATTTTGTGGCTTCGTCCGGCACGGCTGTCTCTTTATTCTAAAAACTGGAGCGGTCGATGGCAACGAAGCGTTGCAGTTAAAGTGCTTTGAAAAACTTTGCGACTCTAATCCGAAACTGACGGAAAACTATTTCTTATTCGTGCATTCGTGGCAAAAAAAATAGCCACGAATGCACTAATATTTTCTGTTTCGAGCTCCATGTTCCACACACTGCTAAGAATACCGGAGGTTTTTCAAAGAACTAATGCTTTGTAAGCTAAATTATTCGAACGCTTTTTTGTTCCATTCGTGTTGTTTCGTGTTGTGTGCGCGGTTTCAGTCCGCTGTAAAAACCTTGAACCATGAATTCATATGAAATAACA
>JBOGOW010000532.1:0-2625 GCA_050748285.1 Pyrinomonadaceae bacterium | reverse complement strand
CTTCTTGATCGGATCGGCCCGGCATTCCCGCGGTTACGCGTTTCAGATGTTTCAAATGTTTCAAATGTTTCAGGCGTTTCAGGCGTTTCATTTGTTTCAGACGTTTCACAGAAACATAGATGCCCCGCTCAGAATCGAAACACCCGGACTTTCGGCAGACTGCCTTTGAATTCGTGGTTCAGGGTTTTTATAGTGGAGAATGGAACAAAAAAGCGTTCGAATAATTTAGGTTACAATGCACTAGGCGTGCAGTTTCTCGAAGGGTTAAAAAAGCAGTTCATTTTATTTCACGTTTCGGCGATTCCGGTGCGTGCTGATAAGCGTTGGCTTATCGTGATCGTCATTATGTCGGCGATCATCGCGGCAAGTGTTGCCCCGTTTACGGGCAATCCGATCTCAGCCGGTGTTTTGGGTCTCGCTGCGACCGTCATTTTCTTTCTCTCGATCTTTTTACACGAATATGCGCACGCGGCAGTCGCGCAAATCGAAGGTCTTCGCGTGATCGAGATAGTTCTCCATCCATTCGGCGGAATCACGCGTTTCCGCCACGAACCCGAAACGCCGCGTGCCGAATTTCGAATCGCCATCGCCGGCCCAGCCGCCTCTTTCATACTCGCCATTTTGTTTGCAATGCTTGCAACTGCGGCGACCGCGCTGAATGCCCAAACGCTGGTTCTGATGGCTGCAACGCTCGCCATCGGAAACTTCATCCTCGCCGTATTTAATCTCTTTCCGGGTTACCCGCTCGATGGCGGCCGCGTGCTTCGGGCATATCTTTGGCAATCGGGCAAAGACCTGGACGAAGCGACGATCCTGACCGGTCGATGCGGTAAGGCGATCGCCTGGGTGATGATAATCTTCGGACTCTTTGCCTTCATTTTGCGCGGCGATATTTTTACCGGTTTCTGGGCACTTCTTGTCGGTATATTTCTTTGGGATTCAGCAAACAGCATCATTCGCGACGTCCGGCGACAGGAGAAAATTTCAGTTGAGGCGGCGATGATGCTGCCTATCTCGGTCGCGCCCGAAAAGACCATTCACGAATTTGTTGACGACACCCTTTCGATGCACCGCCAATCGGCATTTCCGGTTGCAAAAGATCGCCGGCTTTTGGGAATGCTTTTGCTCGAAGAAATGAAGGCAGTAGCTCGCAACGATTGGCGGAACACGGCGATCAGCGATGTAATGAGACCGGTCGATAGCGATCATTTCGTCGAGGTCGGCACGCCCCTTTCCGAGGCGCGCGAACTCGCGCGAACCAACGGCATCGGTTCGGTATGCGTCATCGACAAAAGCGGGGCTCTGGTCGGCGTTGTGAGGCGTTAGCGTTGTCTTGATTTCCTTGTGACCTCTGTGTGCTTTTGCTCGGTGTTCTCTGCGTTTGAAAAATCTAACACGGGAACTCTGAGATTTTATATAGTTCACGAAGAAAATACCTCGGAGACTAAAGCGGCTGACACAAAAACTAGCCGCCTTTCCAAAGCGTTAATTCCTAAGCGGCATTCGGAGTCTATGTTATTCTAAAGCGCTAATGTGTATGCCGGCGGATGCCCGCACACGGAAACGCTAACGATGAACTGGACCGATTACATGCCAAACGCGAATACGCTGCGAAACGTGCTTGATATCGCGCTCGTTTTCATCATCGTTTATGTCGTGCTCAAGCTGCTTCGCGGCACACGCGCGGTTCCGACGATGGTCGGCATCGTGCTGCTCGCATTGCTATATTGGCTGGCGGTTGCGCAAGACCTTGCAACGCTTGAATTCGTACTTCGTTCGGCGGTTTTGTATGTCGGTTTTGCCGTCATCGTTCTTTTTCAATCTGAGATCAGGCAGGCACTTATTTATTTCGCAAATCGATTTCGATTCCAGATATTGAAACGTCAGCGAAGCCAGTTTGGCGGCAGCGTATATGACGAGATCGTACTTGCCGTTACGACATTAGCAACTGAAAAAACGGGCGCTTTGATAGTGATCGAGCGAAGGGTCGGTTTGCGAAATTTCGTCGATGCCGGCGTTCATCTTGACGCATCGATCAGCTACGATCTGCTCGTAACGATATTTAATCCATCGACGCCGCTGCACGATGGCGCCGTGATAATTCAAAATGAACGCCTTGCTGCAGCATCTGTGTTTTTGCCTCTAACAAAGAATCCGGAGATCTCGCGAGAACTCGGGACGCGGCATCGCGCCGCCATCGGCATTACAGAAGGAACGGATGCAATCGCACTCGTCGTATCGGAAGAAACCGGCTTGATAACTTATGTCGAGGGCGGCAGCGTGCGTCGAAATCTGGATACCAACGCGCTCCGCAAGATCTTGCTCGACGCAATGGAGATCCCGATCGTGATCCAAAAACGCGATCCGCCAAAAAAAATCAGCGAAGCCGAAGGAGAAGTTACAACCGTCTGAGATGCAAAAAATATTTGCCACAAAGGGCACAAAAGACGCAAAAGCTTTTTTGGCGGCAAACCATTTCTCATTTTATTTCGTGTAACTTGTATGTTCAAAAAAGCATCCAATTCGTATAGATTTGGATATAGAAAAGGAGAATGGCAGCTCGGTCGTGTGGAGGTTCTTTTGAAACCGTCACGAAGCAAGATGCGTCATTCTCCCCTTCGAAGG
>JBOGOW010000531.1:0-2628 GCA_050748285.1 Pyrinomonadaceae bacterium | reverse complement strand
TCTGCCAAACTCTTGAACAATGCGAAAATTAAACTTTTTAACAACATCTATGAACACAAATTCAACCTGCCCAGCAACTCCATCCCCTGATCCTCCTTTCAGTATCATTTCTGGATTGGAATATACTCCCGCGCCGCGACACCTTCAGAGCCGCCAATAATGAAAGATATTTCCTTAATACTTCGGTTCTGCCAATTTTCGACCCGCTTTGCCATTTCCTGCGATGTTAGCGAGGTGCCGTTTACATCAAGCAGAATGACGAAGCTCTTTGGATTCAACAGTTCCAGCAATTGGTTGCCTTCTGTTTCAGGCGTAGTGCCTTTTGCGGGATCGCGCGTTTCGGAAACTTCGCACGAGACAAAACGCGAAAGACGCTTCAGATATTCGCCCTGAAGCGCCTTCCAATTCCTGTCTCGAGTCTTGCCGACCCATACAAATCTGAATCTCATTTGTAAATTACGAACGCATTTCGTCAGGCAGTTCTACCTTTCCGGCGTCGCGCCAAAGCCGTTCGAGGTCGTAGAAATCGCGAGCCTCTTTGTTGAAAAGATGAACGACAAAATCGCCGTAATCGAGCAAAACCCATTCGGCTGCATTGTAGCCCTCGATCCGCACGGCGCGGCGTTTCATCTGCTTCTTCAATTGTTCGCTGATCTCGTCGGCTATCGCCTGAACCTGGCGCTGATTTGCACCATCGGCAATTACAAAAAATTCGGTAAAGCTCGCTATCGGCCGCAAATCAAGAACCGTCATTCTTCCGGCCTTTTTATCGTCGGCACATTTGATCGCAAGCTGCAATTCGGGATCGAGTTCTGCGAACGGGAGAGCTTTGGATGTAATTTCGATCGACGCCGTTTCACGGCTAAGAGATTTCTCTTGTAATTCTTCCATCTATGTATAAAGTTCGTATTTTTCGATGTATTTTGCAACCTCGTCGGACAGGTCGTCTTTTCGTTCCAATTCTCCATCGCTCAGATCATCGCGTAGTTCGGTTGCCGAAGTATCGAACCAAACCGCGTCGGTGATGTAAATTGAGCTTTTATCATTCTCCAGTACCAAAGGTTTCGCGTCTCCGCGGAGATCGACGATGCGATCGCGGATTTGGTCGGTAACATGATCGAATCCGATGTTCACTCCGGGTCGCGTGACGACAATATGATCCGTGAGTATCAAAATTTCTTCCCAACGCCGCCAGGTTTTGATCTCCATCCACGAATCCGCGCCCATGACAAAAAACAGCCTTGAGTCGCCGTATTCTTTGATAAGTTCACCCAGCGTATCTATGGTATATCGCGGTTCCTGCTTTTCGATTTCATGCGTGGACACAAATATTTTGGCGTCATTTTCAGTCGCGATCGACAGCATCGAAAACCGATGAAAGGCGGAAGTCGGATTGCTATTCGGTTTGTGAGGTGCATGAAACGCTGGCAAAAATACGAAGCGATCCAGGTTGAAAATCTCTACGAGCCGACGCGCGATCGTCAGATGTCCGACGTGCACCGGGTCGAATGTTCCGCCAAATACTGCAACACGTTTCACGATTCGCCGCCTGCCTCCAAATGAATTACATCATCTTTAGTTTCGAGCAATATTGTCGAAATTCGTCTTACCAGCTCGTCAACTCCTTCACGTGTCGCTGACGAGATAGCAAAAAATTCCCTGCCGTCTTTGGCAGCCGCATTACGAATCTCATCTAGTCGCTCAGGTTCGTCAAGCGAATCTATTTTTGTCGCGACGACGATCTGCGGCCGCGATGCGAGATCCTGATCGTAATTCGCAAGTTCGTGGTTGATCGTTCGATAATCAGCTGCAATATCGTTTTGCTGAAGCGATGAAACATCGACCAGATGCAGGATCAATTTAGTGCGCTCGATGTGCCGTAAGAATCGATCACCGAGGCCCGCACCTTCCGATGCTCCTTCGATCAAACCGGGAATATCCGCGACGACAAATGTATTGAAATCGCCCATATCGACGACGCCGAGATTTGGTTCGAGCGTGGTAAAAGGATAGTTGGCGATCTTGGGTTTTGCAGCGGAAATAACCGAGATCAGCGTTGATTTACCCGCATTTGGCAGCCCAACGAGTGCGACATCCGCGATGAGCTTTAATTCTAATTGTAATTCACGTTCTTCACCCGGACGACCGTCGTAATGATATCTGGGAGCCCGTTTCGTTGGCGTCGCGAAATGCGAATTGCCCCAGCCGCCCTTGCCGCCTTTTGCTGCCAAATATCGCTGTTCGGGCTCGGTGAAATCGAAAAGGAGTTCGTTAGTTTCCGCATTGAAAACTTGCGTCCCGACCGGCACCTTTACAGTAATCGATTCACCATCCTTTCCAAACCTGTTCGAACCTTCGCCGTGACGGCCTCGTTCTGCCTTATGTTCGGGATTGTATCGAAGATGCAGCAGCGTATTAAGCCCTTCGTCCGATTCCAGAAAAACGTCGCCGCCGACACCGCCGTCGCCGCCCGATGGCCCACCGCGCGGCACAAATTTCTCACGGCGAAACGCAGTAACGCCATTCCCACCGTCGCCGGCCTTTATTCGGATCTTTACTCGATCAATAAACACGATTGATTTAGATTTTAGATTTTAGATTTTGGATTGGCAAAGGTTAGTCTTGTCC
>JBOGOW010000530.1:0-2633 GCA_050748285.1 Pyrinomonadaceae bacterium | reverse complement strand
GAGTTCTGTTGCGTTTTAAAATCCGCGATAGCGCTTGAGGTGTTCGCCCACTTTCGCCGCCGGGACCTTCTGCAATTTGCACAGCAAGTCATGGGACAGCTCGCGCAAGCCGTGCTTTTGTCGCAACTCCTCGGCCAGGTGTGCGGTCAGGTTGGCGGCCATCTCGGCATCGGCCATGGCCCGGTGAACGTTATCGTTGCCCACCCCACAGTGCCGCACCATTCCCGTGGGAGCGGGATTGCCCGCGATAGCGATCTATTAAACGCCGCTACAACCCGCAGACAACAAACCAGGCATATCCCGCAGGCGAACCCAAGGCTCTTGCCGCCAATGCAGCAGTCTTAACGTTCCCCCTGCCCACTCCATCAAACGCAAACGTGGAGTTTGATTGGAAGCTGTACCCGCATCCTCACGCAGCATCGGCACGACGTCGTGGGTCAACCAACGCCGCAAATGCCGGTTCTCCGGGCAGTAGTGGTAAACCAACATCGCGTACACACCCGACTCACTCAGCATCAATGTCTCTTGTGAGTCATCGATTCCAGACAAAAATATCATCCGCCGTTGATCCACATCGAGCTTGAGCGCTTGTCTCCCGTTAATATCCACACCCATTAAACGGCCGATATCGCGAGCAGAGAACCAAGCCTCTGCATGTAGCAAAAGTGCTCGCAGTTGGATGTGATGACGAATGAATGTTTTGGGTACGAAGTGAGCTTCACGCTCAGATGTGTGCGCTGAGACTGACGGATCTGTGTCTTTAGGGGGGTTAGGGGTAACTTTGATCATCGCGAATCTCCTACTGTAAAGTCGGAGCTACCAACATCACTTGCAGATGATGGGTGGCAGCTGTGTGCGGGTCTGCAAGACCGAGTCAGTAGGAAACCCCGGCAGACCCGAAGGCCTCCCGCACACAGCCACCATAAATCGATGATCGCTAAGTAAAGCGACGCGATTATAGGTGCGCCTGTGGGCTCCTACCAAACTATTGGCGGGCTTGCAGTCCCGGTCGCTGAATTGGCAGCAACGTCCCAGAGGTTAGCGATGCCTCAGATGGGGAGCAAGACAGACAATCCCTAATGTTCGGTAGGACCAATCGCCGAGCTAGAAGCACCGTTAAACACATCAACACCCCGTGCAACCTCGAAACCTCCATTTCGTAACAGACGTCGTCCACCTTAAACGCTGAGATTTCGTACAACCCACCTGACCAAACCTCGGCACACTGCAGCAGTAGAGCCGTCTTGGTCTCAAGACTTCAACTACAAGCGAAAGCTGCCCGCCTCCTGTCATCCAATGCGCCTTGGTTTTCCAAAAAGAAAAACAGTCATTTGCAGCTAAATCTCCAGCACAACGACAGCAGCTATGCAAAAATACTGATCAAAACCTGTATAGAAGCCACATTTTCAGGGAAAGAAGCTAGGACTGTAGTCCGTCCGCCGCTTAAAGTAGCCGAAGCAAAATTAATACGCCTCATCACACGATGTGATGAGGCTAGGAGATTATGAATGGCACGGGCCGACTTACTTGTTAGCCTTGTTCAGTCTGGTATACGAGGCGACAAGACTAAATTACGAAAGGTTACTGAAGCATTAATTGCTGAAGAGCGCTCAAAACAACATAAAATTCTTGCTGACAGACTAGAAAGCGTTCTAAACAATACTCCGGACGCGCCTTCCTCGACGCCAACAAACAGCATCGCTGTGGCGAACCGTCAGACTGACTTCTTCAGTGAAAAGACTCCACAACGAAAAATCGATGAATTAATACTCCCAAAAGATGTTTCTGACGTATGTAGAAACTTAATACAAGAACACCACCGAGTTGATTTACTACGCTCCTACAACTTAGAGCCTAGAAATAGAGTCTTATTGATTGGACCACCAGGAAACGGAAAAACATCATTAGCCGAAGCTATTGCCGAAGCACTCATGATCCCTCTGCTAGTTGTTCGCTATGAAAACATAATAGGTACTTATCTCGGCGAGACAGCAGTACGTCTGCGTAATCTTTTTGATTATGCAGCAAGCAGAAAATGCGTACTTTTTTTTGATGAATTTGAGACTCTCGGCAAAGAGAGAGGCGACACCCATGAAACCGGTGAAATAAAACGAGTTGTAAGCTCACTACTCTTGCAGATAGACAACCTTCCGAGTCACGTAGTAGTCATTGGCGCAACCAATCATGGGGAGTTACTTGATCGCGCTGTTTGGCGAAGATTCCAAGTAAGAATGAATATCCCAAGCCCCACCAGAGCACGTTTAACCGAATGGTTTGAGCGCTACCAAACAAAATCAAAAATATCGTTCGGGCACACATCATCTGCTTTAGCTAGAAGGTTACACGGATCGAATTTTTCCGAAGTAGAAGAATTCTGCAAAAACATTATACGCCAATACGTCCTTGACCAACCGAACTCGAACATTAACAAAATCGTCACCAATGAATTAAAACTTTTGTCTGTACAGACAGCCAAGACAGAACAACTGGAAGATATGGAGTAACGGATGACCGAGCGCCCTCTTTTGTGGTTTCCTCAACCACTACCTGCATCTCGATCCCCGCTGCAAGGTGGCGGCGGAAAACTTAACAAACCAAACCATCAGGTACAGGGTGAGCGCGTCGGCATTAAA
>JBOGOW010000529.1:0-2636 GCA_050748285.1 Pyrinomonadaceae bacterium | reverse complement strand
AGCGGGGACACTCTTGTCCCCACGGACGCCGCTTCGGCGTCCGAAAATGCGTTCGGGCTTCGCCCTCATGGCGACAAGAGTGTCGCCGCTCCGTCCGACAAGAGTGTCCTCGCTCCGTCTGATTTGGAAATCTTCCTGCCGACCGACGTCCTCGTAACAGGCCGCGACATAATTTTTCTATGGGTTTCGCGGATGATGATGTTGACGAAGAAATTCGTCGATAAAAAAGCGTTTGACGACATAATAATTACCGGCACAGTTTTGGGAAAAGACGGCAAGCCGATGTCAAAATCGCGCAACAACGGCGTCGATCCGATCGAGATGTTTGATAAATTCGGCGTGGATGCAACACGCATTTATCTGGCTTCAATAGCAACCGGAGCAGACATTCGATGGAACGACATCGGCGTCGAAACCTACCGTAATTTCGCAAACAAGATCTGGAATGCGACACGCTTTTGTTTAATGCATTCGGGTCAGGATGCGCCGCCCAATCTAGAAGGAAATCGAACCCTTGCCGACCGTTGGATTGAGTCACGAATAAGCAAAACTGCGCTAGCGGTTAATCGCACTCTCGAAACCTATCAATTTCATGAGGCGGTGTCTTTGCTGTATCACTTTTTTTGGGATGATTTCTGCGACTGGTATATTGAGTTGAAAAAGGATGATATTACATCTGGCGAACCCGTCGCCGGGGCACATATTTTATGGCTTCTTGACATGGCGCTAAGGATGCTGCATCCGTTTATGCCATATCTAACGGAGGAACTTTGGCAGATGCTGCCCGGATCGTCAAATGAACTTCATCATCCTTCTTACTCAAAGACTACGGCAACGATAATGCTCACGGAATTTCCGAAGGGTAGTACGAAATACTTTGATGATATTGCAGAGAATGAAATGTCGGCCATAATCGAAATCATCAAAAAAGTTCGTAATATCAGGGCAGAGATGAATATTGCCCCTTCGATCAAATTCGATATTCATATTTCCGCTCATTCTTATTATCAGAAAGTTTTTTATGCAAACGAAGCTCAGATATTAAAACTTGCACGTGCTGATAAGATAATCTTGAGTGAAAAGCTGGATGTTCCAAAAGCCTCGGCCAAAGCCGTAACCGCCGATGCCGAGATCGCAATCCCGCTCGAAGGCCTGATCGATTTTGAAAAAGAACGCGAAAGATTAAAGAACCAAATCGACAAACTAGATGTAGAATTAAATCTTTTGAACGGACAGCTTTATAATTCCAATTTTGTCTAAAAAGCGCCGGCCGACAAGGTGCAGGAACTGCAAAGTAGAAAAGAAGAACTAGAACAGCAGATCATGACGCTGAATACGAATCTGGAGGCTTTGGGATAGAGGCCGATTCTTATGACTATTACCAGAAAACTAATCTTGGCATTCTTTGTTTTCACGATGTCCGCTATCGGCTTTAGCCAATCAGCGACGACGGTAGATGAGGTAACAAAGTATGTAGATCGTGCGCGAACTATCCTTCAAAGTGGTTCGTATCGAGAAACGATGACACAAAAAGAATTCGATGCCTCTTCGAACAGGGATATTACTTTTGGCTACGTTAGAGAATCTGTCGCTTCCAATAGAATACGATGTCAAGCGTATGCGATTAGCGGAGGAAAGACCGGAACCAGCGAGAAAGTCATGATCGGAGACAATTACTTCTCTCGGGTCGGCAATCAGCCATGGTCACGAGTGCCTTCCGCTGATTGCCGCTCTGGGCTTGATTCGTTGGCGGAGCGTGAAACCGATCCTATCAATGTGCCGCAGGAAATTGAGAGATCGGCGACTCGACGAACTGAAAAGCTGAAGAACACCACGGTCGGTGTTTTTGAACTGACTGTTCGCGAAAAATATGCTAATCAGTCTAACGTCAATATTTTCCGATCTGTCTATTGGTTTGATGATCGCGGCCGCATCCTCAAGGCAACGCGGGAGATCAGAGCTACGAAGCATCCTGCCACTTCGTTTCGCACGTCCACTTACGAATATGATGACAGTATCAAGATCGAGGCTCCGATAAAATAATCTTATGAACTGGCTCGACAATGGTGAAGTGCTTGCGGCGATCGGTCAATTTTTGGCTGAGGATATTGGGCGCGGCGATATTACAACGGGGGCGACGGTCGAATCGGAGGTTCGCGGGCTCGGGCGGTTTTTGGCGAAGGAATATCTCGTCATCTGCGGGCTTGAGGTTGCCGAGGCGGTGTTCCTGCATCTCGACGGCGAGATCTCCGAGATCGAAACGAGCTACAATGAAGGCGACGAAGTCGAGGAAGGTACTGTTTTTGCGACATTGAAAGGTTATGCAGATGTTTTGCTTACCGGCGAGCGCGTCGCGTTGAATCTATTGCAGCGAATGTCGGGCGTGGCGACATTGACGCGGCAATATGTAAGAGCTGTCGAGGGGACAAATACGGCGATCGTCGATACGCGAAAGACGACGCCCGGTTTGCGGCTGCTTGAAAAATACGCGGTTACGGTCGGCGGCGGGAAGAATCATCGGATGGGTCTCGACGACGGCGTGCTCATCAAAGACAACCACATTGTTCTCGCCGGCGGAATAACAGAAGCCGTTCTCGCCGCAAAAGAAAAGATCGGGCATCTGCATAAGATCGAGG
>JBOGOW010000528.1:0-2641 GCA_050748285.1 Pyrinomonadaceae bacterium | reverse complement strand
GTTGCGACCGACGAGACCACTGATTTAAAAACAACAGGAACCGGAGCTTCGCCAGGACTCAAGGCTTCGGATTTCGACCCGCCGCCGGTAAAGCAAAATGATCCGCCGCCGGTTATGAAAACATCGACACCAAGGCCTCAACCAAAAGAGAACGAGCCTGCAAAAAAAGACAAACCATAATACTGACTCGGGGTTAGAAAACTGCGAGGACAAAGAGTATCGTCCACTAAACGACACGAAAAAACACAAAAAATATCAACATTTCGTGTTTGTTCGTGTTTTTTAGTGGATCAAATCTTCGATATCTTATTTCCAACTTTAGCTGGATATTTCTGACTGGCTAAGAGCAAAACCTGCCCAAATAATACGGAAGCATTTTCCGCCACCAGGGCCAGTCGTGGCCGACATCGTGTCCCCAAAGTTCGAGAAGGTGCGGAATGCCTTTTGCGTGAAGCATTCCCGAAAGGTCGCGGCTGCGATCGGGTGCCTCGTAATTTCCCTGTCCAGAAACTATAACTATCGAATCCGTGTTTTGCAGCCGCGGCAAATGGTAATCGTCATTCAGGTTTTTCAGATACATCGCCGGATTATTGAAATATACATTGTCGTCGTAGTAACCCTTATCTAAATAATTATAGATATCGTAGCTGCCGCTCATTGCGATCGTGCCGCGGAAGTTGTCGCTGTGTTTGAAATATGTATTCGCGGCAAGAAATGCGCCCAAACTTGCGCCCGTGGTAAGCGGTTTTGCATCATCGCCGCATTCATTGCGGATCAGCGGCAAGACCTCTTCCATAATGTATCGGTCGTAACGCGAAAGCATTTCGACCTTCCACGCCGGATGCGATTCGCGATTTAAGAGGCTGTATTTGTTAACAGAATTTATCGAATAGGCGCGAATCTGACCTGCTTCGATAAAATCTTTGATCGCATCGACCAAATAAAATCGCTCGTATTCGAGGAAATCCGCCGCGGCGGTCGGGAACATCAAAAGCGGATAGCCCGCGTGACCATAGGCCACAAGCGGCATATCCATATTCAAATTGTGGCTGTACCACGAGGTAATATCGCGTCGCATAATGTGTCGGCAGCCCGCACGTAAGTAGGGCTTTTCGCTTTTACTTTGAATAGTAGAGGGTAATGCAAAAGCCCACGCGTAAGCAAGGGGTTACTTCCAACTGCTCGCCCGGTATCGCCCTTGCTTACGCGCGGGCTTTTGCATTAGTGTGCGGACGTTAATTTCAACCCTGCTGTCCCGGCGATGATAAGAAAGATGCATGCGACGCGGACAATATCACGCGGCTCGTCAAACAAAACCATCCCAAGTATCGCCGCACCGACCGTGCCGATGCCGGTCCAAACCGCGTAAGCCGTCCCAATTGGTAACGACTTTACCGCGAGCGACAGGAAATAAAAACTCGCGATCATCAAAACTCCGGTCGCAATGCTCGGCCAGAGCCGCGTCCAGCCTTCGGTATATTTCAGACCAACGGCCCAGCCGATCTCAAAAAGCCCGGCGATAAAAAGATAGTACCAGTTCATAACGGAGTGCGTTTCGGAGCGAGGACACTCTTGTCCTCACGAACGCTAGAGCGTTCGAGTTCCGCCACATCGATTCAAGGGCTTGTTCACCATTCGAGCGTGTGAGGACAAGCGTCACGCGCCGTGCTGCCGTGTTCACAAAACCGTTCACCCTTCGAGCGCGTGAGGACAAGAGTGTCCTCGCTCCGCCTATTTCGTAACCGTGATCTCACGCGTCGTCGAATTGTAACCGCCGTTATCGATCAGGTCGCCGTTTACATCAGTTAGCTCAAGTTTTACAGTGTATTTGCCCGCGGGCCAGCCGGTAAGCCAGATCGGCCCCCATTTGTCGATAAATGCAGACTTAAAGCCGTAAACCGAATATCGAATTCTGTATTGACCGCCATCATCCTTGAGCTTCGCATTCGTAAGCCAAAAGTCGATCATTATCGCGTCCGCGTCGGCGCCTTTGTATTCGCCTTTCGGACGGCTGTATGTGAGCATAGGCTTTTTCGGATCGACCGCGCCGGCGGTACTTTCTTTCATTTCCTTGCCTTCCGGCGTCGGTGCCGTATTGGCGTTCGCCATAGTGTTTCCATTACTTGACGTTGTAGGTTTCGAATTGTCCGCGCCGCCGTTCATGACGACAAATTTCACCATCTGAAACGCGCCCTCGTTTTTATAGCTCTCATGCCACGGGCGCGAAGGGAAAACGCGGATCGTGTGCTCGCCGTCCGTAACGTTTCGCAGTTCGAATTCCTGATCGATATTGTAGAACGCTTCGTAAGGTTGGTTGTCGAGTATGACGTGGATGTGATTTCCGGTGTGCGTTTCTTCGTTCATGCCGGGCTTGTAGCCTTTCAGATCGCCGGAGAGCTCAAGCTTTACCTTTACAGTTGAGCTTGTGATCGCCGCATCAGCCTTCGGCTCTATGATCTTTAGCGTCGGCGACGCTTTATCCTGTTCGCCTCGTGCGGCAATCAGATCAACGATCTTTTGCGGTCGTTCAACAACGGTCAAAAGCTGCGGCGCCGTATCGCTTTTCGAATCGTCGTTCGCCCGGTTCATTCTGTTCGAATCCGCGGCCGGCCCACAAGCCGAAACGAAAACGATAGAAAAA
>JBOGOW010000527.1:0-2646 GCA_050748285.1 Pyrinomonadaceae bacterium | reverse complement strand
AACTAAGATACTACACTTTCTTTAGCCGGTTTGACAATGAAAATTATAATCGATATTTGACCTTCTTTCGCCTCAATTCGGCATCGATATTTTCAAAATTCTGCAGCCGCAATGAAATATCGGCTGTCATCGCCATTGACGACGTCTCGCAATTCAAAAGTTTCGGATAGGCTGCGGCTGCGATCATAGCGGCATTGTCGGTGGACAGATGCTTCGAGGGGAAATACACTGGCAGCGAAAGGCGATTCCCTAGCTCTTTTGCTGCTTCACGCAATTTGAGATTGCACGCAACGCCGCCGGCGACGACCAGCGTTTTGGCCGATAATGAACTCTCAGCTTTGGCTGTCGTTTCGATCAATTGTTTCACAATTGCGTTCTGAACGCTCGCCGCCATATCGCCAAGCCACTTTTCGTCATTGGCTGTTCGATTTGCACTTCGTTCTTTTGTTAATTTTGACACGGCGGTTTTTAGGCCGCTGAAGCTAAAATCGGGGCGGCCGTCCGATATCTTCGGACGTGTAAATTTGAATGCGGTTTTGTCGCCCGATTCCGCAAGCCTCTCAATAGCCGGACCGCCCGGATAACCAAGACCAAGCATTTTCGCGATCTTGTCAAACGCCTCGCCGGCCGCATCGTCGCGTGTTCGCGAAACCACTTTGTACTTCCCTTCTTTAGGTACAAAGAATAGATTCGTGTGCCCGCCGGAGACGATGAGCGCCAGCGCCGGATATTCGATCGGCGGATTATCGAAAACGACCGAATAGAAATGCCCCTCGATATGATTCACACCGATAAACGGTTTCCCAAGCCCGAATGCCAGAGCCTTTGCATACGAAACGCCGACAAGCAGCGAACCGATCAAACCAGGACCTTGCGTAACCGCAATAGCGTCGATCTCCTGTAATTCAAGATTCGCCTCAGCGAGAGCTTGATTAACTACGGTCTCGATCTTTGAAAGATGCTCGCGCGAGGCCAGCTCCGGCACCACACCGCCAAATGGCGTATGCAATTCGATTTGCGATGAAATTATAGAAGAAAGTAATACATTTCCGTTTTGCACAACCGCGGCCGCGGTCTCATCGCAAGAACTTTCGATGGCAAGTATCAACACATATTCAGATTAACAAACGCATGTCGAAATTCGCTAAGGCTCGCTTGTTGGATGGGTCGAGGCTGCCCAGAATCGTCGAAGTACAAGCTCACGGTTTTTTACCCTCGACCCATTTCGGCACAAAGCTGGAATTCACAAGCCACTGGATCGGCTCGACCATCGAATTTATGGATCGTGTCATATGAACGAAATCGATTGTTTTCACTTCGTCGCTTGCACGATGGTAATCGGTGTGCAGGCCAAAGCTGGAGACGGTGTGGGCGATGATCCCGCGTCTTGCGAGTTGAATGTTGTCGGAACGTTGAAAGAAATTTTGCTCCGGATGCGGATCCTGAACAAGCTTTGCCCCGCGTTTTGCAAGCTCGGTGCCGAGGTCGGATCGTTCGTAACCGGTCAGCCAAAGTTCTTCAGGTTTGACCTTTGTATCCGGACGACCGATCATCTCGAACTCAAGATTTGCTATCAGTTTTTCTTGTGGGAACGGTAAGTTATTTACAAAATATGTTGCACCGTAACCGCCAGCCTCTTCGCTGCCAAAGCAAACGAAATAAACCGTTCGCTTTGGTTTTATACCGGCGGCCAGAACTCGTGCAAGTTCAAGCACCGCGACCGAACCGGACGCGTCGTCATCCGCTCCGTTAAATATTTTGTCATCGCCCGGTGCGCTTTCACGCAACCCAAGATGATCGAGATGAGAGGTCAACAGAATTACTTCGGAGGTTAGTTTCGGATCGCTCCCGGTGATCTTGCTCATTGCGTTCCAGGTATTTTGCGTTTGAGCCGGAGCCAGCTTTCCGCTGAATTCGATGTTGGTTCCATCGGGCAACGCGGAGATTGCAGCCGTTGCTTCGGTGCTTAAAACGATGATCGCAGACGGTTTGCCTGATGCAGTTTGATATGAAAGACGACGACCGGCAAAATTCGTCCAGTTTGCTCGATACTGCGGCGTTTCCTCGATTAGGACGATCGACGCGCCGCTTAACGCGATGCCTTGCAATGCCTGATTAAGATTAGCCGGCGGCCCAGCTTCGGACATTTTCACGAAAACAGCCGCACCGGCATTCGGCTTTTCACCTAGGCTGATCTTCTGCAGCCCGCCAGTAATACTGTCCGCATTCACTCGCAGCACGACCATTTCTTTGCCATGCTCGAGCGAGGTCGATCCGAATTTGAGCGACGGATTTCCCTCAAAAGTATTCCGCGTGATCGTTACGCTTTGAACAAAAGTCGCTTTACCGTCCTTGCCGATTTCGCCCGCAGGCTCAAGCCCGAATTGCATAAACTGCGAGCCGATGTATTCTGCGGCGATTCGTTCGAATAGCGTTCCGCTTCCACGACCCTGCATTGCGTCGCCCGCCAGAAAATTCATCTCGGCGCGGACATTTCGCTCCAAAACCAACGAGGTTCCTGCCTTCTGAGCAAGGCCGAATATATTTCCCGTGAGTAATAAGGCACCGAGCATCACAGCTCGGTTGAACTTGGTATTTATCATATATTTTACTATGCAGGTTGGGGGGCAAGCCCGCCTTCCAGAC
>JBOGOW010000526.1:0-2655 GCA_050748285.1 Pyrinomonadaceae bacterium | reverse complement strand
ATTGTGGAGGTATCGTTTTGTTTGGTGGTGGATATAGATGTAGGGCGGACATGCTGAGAAATATAAAATGTCTTTCGTTTGAATAACGATTTTCTTATTACCGCCTGTAGCTATGATCGATGTAACAGGATCATTCTGTTTTGACGCATCCGCATTGAAAGTAATTTCGGGCTCTACCGCCGCCTTATCAACAAATAGTCGGTAAAGAACGAGCAGTACAGGATAAGTTATTAAGGGGATGAATCCGTATTTGGTCAACCCATAATCAAATGTTTGACGATAAGAAAATGTATATTGATAAAAAAGCGCGGAAAGCAGCCAAACCAATGCGGGATATGCAAACAAGTGGATGGTGATCGGAATTAGCGTAAGTAAAACATTGGCTGTTCTTTCCTTGTGAATTTTGGCAAAAAGAAATTGCCCAAATAATAAAGGTATAAAAAGCCACCAAAATGAACTAAACAGAAACGACTCTGAAGGATAAAAGGCCGAATGATTTCGCAGCACTGATTCCAGCAAGTCAAATAAGATGGTAAGTAAAATGCAAGCCGCCAAAGCAACGTACAGCAAGACATACATCTTTTGTAGTGTTGCCGGGTAATTCGTCGCCATCTAATATCTCCTAATCGCTGGTTGCTAAACTGCTGCACGCTCCACACGATTATACACCGTGTCCCTTTCCACGGCTTCGAAGCCGGCTCGGGTGGTCACCGGCGATGATCTCGTGCCCGGGTCATTTTGACTTCGCCGTCGGACTCGACCGCAGTAGCTGTGGGTGAGTTCGCCGCCGTCGGTGATGGTGCCGATCACCAAATTTCGGTCAAATCGAGTTCGAAGCCGGACAAAACATCTTCGCCGGAGACGATTTTTGGATCATCGAGTATCTCCGGGTCGCGGTCTGGGCGGTAGATATGGACTTGTTTTCGGTAGGGATCGATAAGCCAAGCGAGACGGACACCGTTTTCGATCCATTCATCCATTTTCTCCAGAAGTTCCTTAACGATGTCGGACTGAGATCGAAGCTCAATGATAAAATCAGGACAGAGACGGAGGAATTTCTTACGTTCTTCGCTCGAAAACTGTTCAACCCGGTCTTTTAAAGTCCAAGACCCGTCAGAGGCCTTCACCGCTCCACTCGGCAAAATAAACCCGGCGTTAGAATCGGTCGCTATTCCTGTTTTGTCCTGCTTGGACCAAGTGCCAAGCTGGATCAAAATCTCCAGATTGATATCGCCCGACTCAAAACCGGTTGGCGGCATTATAATTACATCTCCTTCTTTCGTGAGTTCAGCTCGAAGCTTGTCATTGTCCGCACAAAATTGCCAGAATTCGTCGACACTCATTCTGTCCGGCCCGGGCTCAAAGTTTATGTGCATTCGAGCCGATCGAAACCGCTTCGGAAAGCGTGTCGGAAGGTAGGTATCGGCAATCGCGATCGTTTCGATGGTTGCTGTTTCGTTCATAGTTTACACCGTTTCTTCTTGTACTCGATTATACACCGTATCTCTTTCCACGGCTTCGAAGCCGGCGCGTTGGATCATTTCGATGATCTCTTGCTTGGTCATTTTGACTTCGCCGCCGGATTCGACGGAGTAGCTGTGGGTGAGTTCGCCGCCGTCGGTGATGGTGCCGTCGAGGTCGTTGGCGCCGAAGTGGAGGGCGGTCTGGGCGGTCGCTTTGCCGAGCATGACCCAATAGGCCTTGATGTGGTCGAAGTTGTCGAGCATCAGCCGCGAGACGGCGATGGTCTTGAGGTTATCGACGGCGTCGGGGCCGGGAAGCGTCGAGAGAGCCGTGCCCGGCGGGTAGAACGCGAGCGGAATAAAGCACTGGAATCCGCCGGTCTTGTCTTGCTGCTCGCGGAGTTTTATGAAATGGTCGATGCGGTCTTCGATGGTTTCGATGTGGCCGTAGAGCATCGTTGCGTTGGTTTTGAGACCGGCTTTGTGAACTTTTCCAGCCAATTCGAGCCAACGGTCACCGTCGCATTTGTGATCGCAGATCCGCGAACGCGTCGGTTCGGCAAAGATCTCAGCACCGCCGCCGGGGCATGAATCCATTCCGGCAGCGTGCAGTTTCTCGATCACGTCCTCGTCCGACATTTTGTAAAACCGCGCCATAAAATCAAGCTCGACCATCGTCAGGGCTTTGAGATGCAGCTTTGGAAATTCACGCTTTAGCGACGAGAAAAGATCGGTGTAGTATTCGAACGGCAGTTTGCTATTCAGCCCGCCGACAATATGAAGCTCGGTCGCTCCTTCGGCAACTGCTTCGCGGGCGATCTCGATGCCTTCGTCGATCGAATGCGTGTACGCACCTTCCTGACGCGCACGTTTGTAAAAGCCGCAAAATTTACAGTCGGCGACGCAGATGTTCGTGTGGTTAAAATGCCGGTTGAGGTTGTAATACGTCGTCAGCCCGTGCTTTTTGCGGCGGACGGTGTCGGCCAAATGCCCAAGCGCATTTAGATCTTCGGTGCTGTAAAGAGCAAGGCCTTCGTCAAACGTCAACCGCTCGCCATCCTCGACCTTGTCGGCAATGTCTATTAATTTTGGATCAAATGAAAACTGCATTATTTTTGTAAAACGAACAAACCTCTCTGTGTTTCCTCGGTAATCTCATAACGAACAAGTACCAAATCACCTTTATGGAATG
>JBOGOW010000525.1:0-2660 GCA_050748285.1 Pyrinomonadaceae bacterium | reverse complement strand
AGGTCTGCCCGATCCGAAATCGTGCATTATGCCGCCCCGTACGAAGGTCAATATCGCCGGACCGCCTCCAAGTACCGCACCGGTATCGCAATTGAGCCTGGTTACTGTAAGGTTCCACACGCCCTCAAGTGCCCTCGCGTTTCTACTCCGCGAAAACGATTCTTCCTGCGTTTGTTCATCGGATTTGTCTTCTGTCGTCTGAGCAAAGACCCGAACTTGTGCAAACACGGTCAATATCAAAATTGCCAAGCCTGCCACGCCGATTGTTTTCAATAATATATTTTTCATTTTTTTCCTCTTTTTTTGGATTTCAGCCGAAACTTTTCTGAATTGCGGCTGATGCGTGTCATAATCACAAAAACAGATTATGAAAATACTTAGAAACGGCCTGAAAATTTTCTGAATCTTCTGAAAACTATTGTGGACGAGCATCAATCGCAAATTTATGAGTTCGGCGAATTCCGCGTTGACGTGTCTAAACGCCTGTTAACAAAAGGTGATGACGAATCAATTCCCCTTACGCCCAAAGTTTTCGACACACTTCTTTATCTTGTCCGGCATAGCGGAAAAGTCATCGAAAAAGACGAGTTAATGCGGGAGATCTGGGCGGATACGATCGTCGAGGAAAATAATCTCAATCAAAATATCTCAATACTGCGGCGTGTTTTCAATGAAAGACCGGGCGAGCAGCGATTTATCGTTACTGTTGCCGGACACGGTTATCGTTTTGTCCCTGAAGTCACTCAACGGCAAAGTCCCGATGTCCAATGTTTAAGGTCGCCGGATATTCCGGCCTCGTCGTTGGCTGAAAGCCAAAAGCTGAAACTCCAAACCCAACAGTCGAATAGAAAATTTTTTGTTGCGGTTGCAGGAATTGTTTTGATTGGAATCGTCGGAGCGGTGTTTTATTTCTCTCGCAAACCAGATGAACCGGTCTCTATTTCATCTGTCAAAAGCATCGCTATTCTGCCATTCAGACCTTTGGCTGCCGAAGATCGAGACGAATCGATGGAACTTGGGATGGCGGATACATTGATAAACAAGCTCGGCGCGAGCCGCGAAATCGTTGTGCGTCCGATCAGTTCCGTACGGCATTTTAATGATCTGGAACAGGATGCGGCTGCAGCGGGACGCGAACTCGGCGTTGATTCGGTGCTGGAAGGCAATATTCAAACCTCGAATGAAAGGATCAGAATCTCGACCAGGCTCATTCGCACCAGTGACGGCAAGCAATTGTGGTCCGGACAATTCGATGAAAACTTCACCGATGTTTTTGCTGTGCAGGATTCGATATCGCAAAAGGTTGCAGACGTTTTGACATTGAAATTAAGCGGCGACGAGCAAAGACGCCTGACCAGGCGTTATACTGAAAGCGTCGAAGCCTATCAGCTTTATCTGACGGGACGTTACCACGCCCAAAAATTAACCCGGCCGGAACTGCAAAAAGGTCTTTCATATTTCCAACAGGCGATCTCGCTTGACCCGAACTACGCACTTGCTTACGTCGCATTGGCGGATACATACCGCTCGCTTTCGCTTTCAGGCGATACACGACCCGCCGAGGTTTTTCCGCAAGCTAAGGCTGCGGCGAACAAAGCAATCGAACTTGATGAAACTCTCGCCGAAGCGCATTCGTCTCTCGGCAACGTAATCATTCGCTACGATTGGGATCGGTACGCCGCCGAAGATCAATTCAAACGAGCCCTGGAACTTGACCCGAACAGCGCGGATGCCCATGGTAATTACGCGCACTTGCTTGTAAGCACAGGAAGGCATGCCGAAGCCATCTCCGAAATAAAACGCGCACGAGAACTCGATCCGCTTAATTTGCGAACCGTCACACTGGAAAGTCAGGTTCTGATCGAAGCCGGACAGCCCGACGAAGCTCTACGGCGGTTGCAGAAAACATTTGAATTGGAGCCTAATTTTTGGCTCGCTCATCTTTTTGGCGCAAGCGCTTATATCGATAAAGAAATGTATCCGGAAGCCATCGCCGAAGCCCGAAAGGCAAGAGAGCTTACCGACGTCAGTCACCCTGTCGCGATGCTCGGTTACGCTCTGGCGAAGTCGGGCAAACAGGCGAAAGCCCAGACTTTGCTCCAGGAATTGCTAAAAAGGTCAACCGAGCGATACGTTCCATCTTACAACATCGCGATGATTTATAACGGCCTGGACGAGCGCGACAAAACTTTTGTGTGGCTGGAGCGGGCGTTTAATGAGCGCGATGCGCGAATGTTATTTTTGAGTGTCGAACCAAAATGGAATGATCTGCGTCCCGATCCGCGTTTTCAGGATTTAGTGCGTCGCGTCGGTTCGCCGCAGTAGATGATTCACAGAATTTAGCCGAATGCGCGAAACTGACTTCTTGCGATTCAATAATGGGAAAGCATTTTACAAAAAAATTATTCGCTACAGGCATTTTCGTCAATTGGTACGAGCCGTCTGTGATCCGCGCCGCTCCGGCGCCGCTTTATAATTCGTTCGAGGATGTCTATCGCTTTGCTGAAATTCTAAAGGATTGTTTAGAATGATTTGCCCAAGAAATACACGGAAAACACGAACTATTAAGTAAAACCTATTTTCGTGTATTTCGTGATGTTATGAAAAGGACTCCTCCGGCAGCGAGTTTTGGTAAACTCGATGATTGACAAGAAGAAACA
>JBOGOW010000524.1:0-2673 GCA_050748285.1 Pyrinomonadaceae bacterium | reverse complement strand
GAACAAAACATTCTCCGGACTCATATCCGGCGAAAGACGAAGGTTGGACGCGGCACGAAGCTTTCCCGAGGCTTGCGGCGAGAGGCTTGCGTAGCTTTCGGCGACCTTTTTGGAATTTTCCAAAACCTCATTCGTGATAACGTGCTGAGCCTCTATCCAGCCTTCCGTATTTTCATCATCACGCGCACGAACCCGGTACCAGATGACTTTCTCGGATTCGATCGTGTCCATCACATCGAGCTTGTCGCCGCGATTTACTTCGAGTAGATCTGCCGCGACGACCGCATACGAGGTCCGAATCTGTGCGGTTTTTGAGATGACCGTCGCCGTGTCGGTCAGGCCGATGACGTGCGTTATGCCGCCGACGGTCGAATCCAAAAGGCTGCACCCTTGCAGCATAGCCAGACCCGCCAGAATCAATATTAAAATGATAAATCGAAACTTCATTTATTTACTTTGCGACAGCCGCCGCCAATTATTATAGCCCAAACGGTCGAGCATTTCCTTTTGACGGCCGTTGAGTTTGGGCAAAACCGTAAGACCGTTCGTCGAATCCAGCCCGGCAAGGGCCGTTTCTGCCCGCCATTCGATCACGCCCGAGCCGTTCACATATTTTTCGACTATCGATCGAATTTCGAAATTCTTTCTGAGTATTTCCAATGCTGCATCGTTGCCATCAATGCGCCGTTTGGGATATTTGTGCAATTTGTAAAATTCACGCAAAACATCGTTCACCGACCGCTTCCCTTTTGATTTATCGAGCAGCAAAATATCGCATAAAAACGCCGTCGCCATTCCGCGAGCATAGATATATGTATCTGCACCCGACCGGCGTTTTGATGAAGCCTCGATCAGCGAAAAGCGGTTCGATTGTCTTGCGTCAATCGCCTGTGCGCGGGATAAAGTATCGAGAAAATCTTCGAAACGAATGCGGTTCATCGCAACGGCCATTTTCAGCGAAGCATATAGTGCAAAGCCCTCGTAAAACCAATCGTAATTGCCGCTGAGGTTCACGCCGTTCGGTATCCAAAGATGAAAAATCTCGTGCCGCAGCTGTTCATGCAGCCGCTGAACCGACTGCGTTTTGAACGGCATATCGGACGAAATGATCGTAATATTTCTTCCCCGCGTTTCGGCTTGCCAAACGCCGTGCGAAGTGGCTACCGGAAATTTTAATATCGCAATCTGAACATCATTTGTGGAATCTGAGGCAAAGATATTCGAGTACGCGGAATAAATCTCACGCGCCGAGTTGCTTAGTTCCTCGTCGGTAAAAAGCCATGTACCGTTACGAACAAAATTTAACCGTGCGTTACCTGTAGATATCGGCCAAATAGTTAGACCCCTTCCAACATAAATAACACCAGCATCCATGTCGTCCGATTCGAACAAATTATCCTGAGACAATTCAGAAAAAGCCCGCCAACCTTGCGGCAGCGAGAGTTTACTTTTTACCGAAATTCGAGAGTCCCGCGCGCCGATCTTAGGCAGCAAATCGCCGAGCATTAAAACACCGGAATCGTTCGTGAGCCATGAGAGATGCGCCGCAGCGTTTTGTTCTTTTCGCGGCGTGAGATCGACAGAATAACTCCAATCAGTAAAAGGCGTTTCCGCAACATATTCACCAAAAGCCGATGTTAAAAATGCGACCTCGCGGTCATTTTCGTCTTTTAGCTCTACATCACTTATTCGTTCGCCTAAACCGTCAAAACCCAAATAGGAACGTAGTAACGAAAGGTTCCGATTTTTAAATGCAAATTCTGCTTTAAGAAATCTGCCGCTTATTTTTGCAACCGATGGCCTTTCGGAATAAACCTCGATCGTAACCTGTATGTCCTGGCATGCGGCCGATGTCGCGAAAATAAAAAAAAGGAAAAAAATCGTGTGAACGCTGTTATAACTCGCGTCAAAGAAGGGTTTCGGATGAAGACTCACGAACTAAGAATACGGAATTCGCAGGTGTCAATCAAAATCACCGACCTGTTTAGGGACACGGTTTGGCATTTCGGGTCTTTGGAATTAGTATTGTATTTGAGGATGTCTGAAAAGTTGTTGATGAGGATTTTATAACCACCAAAATCACACGAAATTACACCAAAAAAATAAAAATTCGATTGTTTTGGTTTTATTTCGTGTGATTTTAGTGGATAAATCTTCTCCTCATTCTTTATCTCAGATAGCCTCATTTTGTTTTTATGAGTGAATTGAGAAAGATAATGCGCGCGCTTATAAGTGTTTCTGATAAAACCGGCATCGTCGAATTTGCAAGACAAATGAAAGAATTCGGCGTCGAAATTATTTCCACCGGTGGCACGGCAACGACGCTCCGTGAAAATGGCATCGACGTAACGGACGTCGCAGATGTTACCGGTTTCCCGGAAATGATGGACGGCCGCGTAAAGACGCTGCATCCAAAGATCCACGGCGCGTTTCTCGCGTTGCGGGATAACGAAGATCACATCGCTTCGATGAACGAACACGGCATTGAACCTATCGATCTTGTCGTGGTGAATCTATATCCTTTCGAGCAAACCATTGTAAAAGAAGCCGTCACGCTCGAAGAAGTTGTTGAAAATATAGACATCGGCGGCCCGGCGATGATCCGCTCGGCGGCCAAAAACTGGCGCGACGTTGCCGTCGTAACAGACACGCAAATTTACGATCAAATTGTTT
>JBOGOW010000523.1:0-2673 GCA_050748285.1 Pyrinomonadaceae bacterium | reverse complement strand
CATCTATTACGGGCCGGGTCAAACCGAGGATCAGATCCAGCCGATCGAAAGCGACCGCATCAGTTCAACTGTTTCAAGCGGCGCGTTGCTGGCTTTTCCTGCAAATATTCAGGGAATAATAGATAATTTCAACAACAATCCAAACAACCGAAATTATCAGCCGCGTGCTTATTCTTCGAATTACAAGATACCGGAACGCATCTTCCAGTACTCGTTCTCGTGGCAGCAGCAGTTGCCCTATAATCTCGTTTCGACCATTGCGTATGTCGGCAGTCAGGGACGCAATCTGTTTCTTCGAAGCACAGCTAACAAGATACTGCCGGGCGCGACGTCGATCCTTGACGGTACTAACATTCCGACTGGTGTCGGCGTGGTCAACCGTTTGAATGCAAGCGGACAGGTTATTGGCGTGAATACGATCCGCGAATTCGCCATCGTCAGCGGTACTTCGGTGCAAAATCCTTATGCCGAAGTCGATTACAAAACCAGCGGCGGCGATGACCGGTACAACGCGTTGCAATTCTCTTTGCAGCGAAGTTTCAGCACCGGTTTGACGATGAACGCCCAATATACCTTTGGCAAGAGCGAAGGCCTGAGCAGCGGTTCGAACGAAGCGAGGACATCCGCCCAGCTCGATAATTTCGAAGCCGACCGCGGGCGAAATAATTTCGACGTTCGGCATACGTTCAATCTAAGCGCACTTTACGAATTGCCGTTCGGCAAGGGCAAACGTTGGGAAATGGGCAGCGTCGGCAACGCACTGCTCGGCGGTTGGGAAGTCGGCGGCATCTATAATGCACGCAGCGGTGTCCCGATCGAGGTGCTGGTTGTTCGGCCAGATGTTGTTATTCAGTGCACCAATCCGGCGGCGGGCTGCGTTGCGGGTCAGGTTCGATCATTGCCCGGCACGGTGAACGCGGCCAACCCTCTTCCGGCCGGTTTCACCGCTGTTGTAAATACACCTGGCGGCGGAGCCTCGCGCAACGTGCGAAGGCCGAACCTGATTCCGGGTGTTAGCCCATATTTGGACAACGATAGGAATTTCTTAAATCCAGCTGCATTTTCGATTCCGGAACCGGGCGAATACGGCAACCTGCCGCGGAATTTCCTGTCCGGGCCGAACTTCAGGCAGTTGGATATGATCTTTGCAAAGCGGTTTCGATTTTCGGAAACGATGAATTTTGAATTTCGCACCGAGATATTCAATATCCTCAACCAGGCGAATTTCTCCAACCCTTCGGCGACGCTAAGCAATGCGTTGAGCTCGACGTTCCAGCCCGGCCAGCCGTTTACCCAAAGCACCGCGGGCTCGACATTCGGCCTCCTGCGTTCGACGGTCGGACGCACCGTAGGGCTGGGCACAAACCGCCAGGTCCAGTTCGCATTCAGATTCAACTTTTAGTTGGAACCAACGATCAAAGCGAAGAAAAAAAGGCGAGTCCAAATTGGGCTCGTCTTTTTTTGTATTTCGAATTCGGAATTGCGATGCGATTACTAACGATATAGAATTTAGCAACGCACGTCTTGAACAAGGTGGATTTGTGGCTACTAAATCAACTCGCAAACATTATTCAAATTTCTACGAGGCAGTCGAAACACACGAGCTGCCGGAACAAAATACGCACCTTAAACAATCTGCGAGCACGAAAAGCAAGAATCCAAAGAAATCGAATGTTTTGGCGTTTCGGGCGATAGACAGTTATCTAAAAAAAGTTCATTGCGGAGATGCACTTCAAATAATGAACTCAATGCCCGAAAAATCGATCAATTTAGTCGTTACCAGCCCACCTTACAATCTGCGAAACAGTACGGGCAATGGATTGAAGCACGGCGGCGGCGGCAAGTGGGAAAACGCTGCGCTTTTGAACGGTTACGCAACACATCAAGACGACCTGCCATACGATGTCTATGTAGAATGGCAACGAAATTGTATCGAAGCAATGATGCGGTTACTTAAGGACGACGGAGCTATTTTCTACAATCACAAATGGCGTGTACAGGGTGGACTGTTGCAAGACAGGCACGATATTGTCGGGGACTTTCCGGTGCGGCAAATAATCATCTGGCAAAGACGGGGCGGAATCAATTTCAATCCCGGCTACTTTCTACCTACATACGAAGTAATCTATCTTATTTGCAAACCTGATTTTCGTCTAGCTCCTCAACGAAATGCCGTTGGCGATGTTTGGAGCATACCTCAGGAAAAGAACGTGCCGCATCCAGCGGCGTTCCCCGTTGAGTTAGCGCAGAGATGCATACAGGCAACGCCCGATACAGCAAGAATTGTTCTTGATCCATTTATGGGTTCCGGTCAAACCGCAATTGCCGCTGAGGCTCTTGGCAGGGAGTGGATTGGAATCGATATTTCGGGCGAGTATTGCAAATTAGCTGAAGAACGCATTGAAAAAGCCGTGAGCCTATTCTAGAAATGAATCAAGTCGAATCGTTAATTGAAAACCCGGTTCCGGTTAATAGAAAGGCATTATTTGCGCGATTGCGCGAAATTATCGCGCAAGGCTGGATGAACATGCCAATCAATGTAAAGCGTTACAACGGAACCGGTGGACCCGGGAATTTCCTAGAAGATTTGATAGGGCTGAAGGCTGGAAATCAAGACATTGCTGACGTGCTTGGGTGGGAAGTAAAGTATTACACTGAAAAGACTAATTTTGT
>JBOGOW010000522.1:0-2677 GCA_050748285.1 Pyrinomonadaceae bacterium | reverse complement strand
ACGCCGAGATGATTCGCCTGTGCCGTCAGGTCGGCAGCGTCGTGCATATCGCCATCGGCGGTCTTGAATTTCGAGTTTCGCAGATAACACCAAAGAATGGTCGCCATGCCAAGTTCGTGTGCGTATGCGAATGCTTGGGAAACTTCGGTTATCTGCCGTGTCGATTCATCTGAGCCAAAATAGATCGTCGCACCAACCGCTACGGCGCCCATATTACTTGCCTGTTCGATCGTGCCGAACATCACTTGATCGAACTGATTTGGATATGTCAGCAGCTCGTTGTGATTTATTTTGACGATAAACGGTATCTTGTGTGCATACTTCCTTGCAATAGAACCGAGCACGCCAAAGGTTGAAGCGACAGCATTGCAGCCGCCCTCGATGGCGAGCTTTACGATATTTTCGGGGTCGAAATACTGCGGATTCGGGGCAAACGAGGCGCCGCCCGAATGTTCGATGCCCTGATCGACCGGCAAGATCGAAACATAGCCCGTTCCCGCCAAGCGGCCATTGTCGAAGAGCGTCTGCATCGACCGCAAAACCGACGGCGTGCGATCCGATTGCGAAACAACACGATCGACAAAATCACTGCCCGGCAGATGAATGTTTTCTTTTGAAATTGTTTTCGATACATGTCCCAAAAGCGACTCAGCGTCATCGCTGAGCAATTCCTGTATCTTCGAGTATGGTGCAGCTGCGCTCATTAAATAAATATCTCCTGAAATATGGTTTTTATGTTAAATTTGCGATTTCTGCGATTATAACATAATTACAGCTTGTTTTTGAGCAATGAGATATTTAGTTATTGGGTCGGCTTCAAAAACTCTTTGTGCTTTGTGATCTTTGGCTTTGTGTCCTCTGTGAGAAAAAAGACTTAAACACGGAGTTCGCAAAGATTTTCACAAAGGTCACGGAGTATGGGGCAAAAATTAAAGTTCAACTGGAGTGTCAAAGGCTCAAACCGACCCACTACCGATATTTATTGCTTTGAGGGCGATTTGCGGTTAAACTGTTCAAAATTCCGGTCAACAAATGCAAACCCCCTAAACCCTTTGCATTATTGCGTCCGGCGGCAAAAATCAACGAAATTCCAAAATAGAGGTACCCATGAACCCCACTAACCATCCGATTAGATCAAAGATCATCATCTGCCTTTTATTTGCACTGTCCGCAGTCTTCGGCTGTTTTGCACAGGATAAAGACTGGCGTCCGGTAACGGCGGAAGAGCTTGCGGCGAAAACACCGGTCGTAGAACCGGACGCCGACGCCGAGGCCATTTTTTGGGAAGTGCGCGTGGATGACAGCTCGACGTCGCAGCTCACGCTCAAACATTACGTGCGGGTGAAGATATTCACCGAACGCGGACGCGAACAATTCAGCAAACACGACCTGCCGTTTACGAAAGGAACCAAGATCAAGGATGTAGAGGTTCGCGTAACAAAGCCGGACGGTTCGTCGGTTGTTATTAACAAAGAAGACGTCGTTGAGCGAGATATCATAAAGGCGAACGGCTTTAAGCTGCGTGCGAAATCATTTGCACCGCCGGGTCTTGAGGCCGGCTCGATCCTCGAATTTCGTTACAGCGAGGTTGCCGATGGAGCCTCGGCGAATATGCGGCTTATATTTCAGCGCGATATTCCGCTTAGAAACGTTACTTATTGGGTGAAACCGTTCCAAGGGCAGGCGGGAATGGCTTTTCAGCGGTTCAATGCCGGCGATACGGGTTTTGAAAAGGACAAAAATGGATTTTTCAAAGCGTCGATGACAAACGTGCCGGCGTTTCACGAAGAAGTCAGCATGCTCCCGGAAGATGAGGTAAAGAAGTGGATATATCTTTATTACCGCAACGATACCGCAAAGACTTCGGAAGAATACTGGAAACTGAACAGCAGCACGATGTTCGATCTTTCCAAGTCATTGTTCAAGGCGAATGACGACGTAAAGGCTGCGACTGCGCAAGCAACCGCTGGAGCAACGACGGATGAAGAAAAGCTCCACAAGATCTACGATTTTGTAAAACACGAGATACGCAATCTTTCATATGCCGAACACGCGACCGAGGATGAGAAGAAGAAGGCCCGCGAGATCAAATCGCCATCCGAGACGTTGAAAGCCAAGAAGGCATTTGCAGGCGATATCGATACTCTTTTTGGAGCGATGGCAAAAGCCGCCGGTTTCGATGTGCGGCTTGCACTTTCCGGCGACCGCAGCGAGTTATTTTTCAATCCGCAAATAGCGAACATGCGTTTGATGTTGAATTCAACCAGCGTTGCCGTAAAGGTCGGAAACGATTGGAGATTCTTTAGTCCGGCGAGCTACTTCGTTCCGTTTGGAATGCTTAGCTGGTACGAGGAATTTCAGACTGCACTAATAACCGATCCGAAAGAATTGATCTGGAAGGAAATACCGATGTCGCCCGCGTCTGCCTCTATGGAGCATAGGACAGGGAAGTTTAAATTGCTTGAAGACGGCACGCTTGAAGGCGAAGCTCGGATCGAATTCACCGGCCACCTCGCCGCGAGGTACAAGTCGCGGAACCGTGAGGATTCAAACGAAGAGCGCGAATCGACGCTGAAAGAATTGATAAAGTCGAACATTCTCGGCACGGCTGAGGTAAATTCGTTTACTATCGAAAATGTAAGCGACCCGGATAAACCGGTCGTTTATACGTTCAAGA
>JBOGOW010000521.1:0-2678 GCA_050748285.1 Pyrinomonadaceae bacterium | reverse complement strand
TTCCCGAACAGATCACACCGCTTTCGGTGAATCAATCCCTAACGGAACTGGTTTACGCTCAACCGCCCAAGGCTATTGGGGAACAATCGCAACTAGACAAGGCTACGGGCTGACAGAACGAGACGAAGCAACCGGTCTCGATCACACTTGGTTCCGCAAAAACGAAGGCGCATCTGGCCGCTGGACTTCGCCCGATCCCTACAAAGGCTCGATGGATTTAGATGATCCTCAAAGTTTCAACAGGTATTCATATGTTTTAAATCAACCCACAAACTTTGTCGATCCAAGCGGACTTTTCTGGATGGTCGATTACGGAAGTTGTCGTGTTACTGGGGTCATTCTTTATGGTTCTTGGGAAACTGATACGTTTTTCATTTGGAATGGTAATTACGATGTTATTGAGACCTGCAACTTGATCTGGGCCGGACCAATGCCCCTTCCACGTGATGGTGATCCGACCGCAGGCGGTGGCGGCATCGGCGGAACGATTGTTCCAGTATCGATGAATTCTCAGAATACCGATGACGAACCGAAGTGTAATCGTAATGCCCAAATGGAACTTCGGAGGCAAACGGTCATTCAAGAGCGCGAGATTATAAAGAAAGAGTTCGAAATCAATGAGAGAGATCTCTTTGATGCGGGCATCGATGCTGGTATTTGTTTAGGAGGACTCGTCACGGCGACCGTTACCAAAATTCCACAAACGATCTCAACTGCTCTTGTAGCGTGCGGCCTGACAGTAGGCCGGAGTCTCGCGGTCAGGATTGCTGTCTCAGCTGCAAAAATTGCTGCACTTAATTTTAGACGCGAGAAGAAAGAATATGATATGAATTGCGGGGAAAGTGGCGTGATTAGGGGTGTCTTAAAGAGAATTGGGTTGTCAACCTGATGAACATGAAATTTGAAATACCAAGCGACCGAGATTCGAAACTAATGACGAAAGATGATTTGAGAACAATCATTGTTTCGGATATTAAGAAATTTTGTTTTATCGCTATTTCTTCGAGTCTACTGACTTACGTCGTAGGTGCTGCATATTCGTTGAATTTGGTGCATTTTGCCGTAATTTATTGCGGTGTTTCGGTTCTCAGCGTATTTATCTTTAGGAGACAACAAAAGTCTCGTTATTTGATTTTGCTTTTCTTATTGTTTGGTTTCGTGCTTGCGTTCTTGCGAGCTATTGCACTTTCAGATTGGGTTAGCCCCTCTTTAAGTTTCGTTATCGTATTGGTTGTGGCGACTGCGGCAAGCATGTTAACTATCGTTTTAGATTTGATGTTATCCAAACAACTCTCTATCGATTAGCCACAGTTCATATCAATTAGTCGGCTTGTGGCATGAAACGGGATTCGTATCGCAAACCGTGGAATCGAGTGTCGGCTGAGCCAAGCTACTTATGAGACGGGAACCGATTTGATAAACAATCGCTTGATCCGGCTGCCGACGACGGTTCTATCGGGGAAATGGTACCCGGCTCTGAACATGAACATTGTACTTACATTAACATTGGCGGCGGCGGCGGAGGTCCCATTGATACCGGCGATCAGGGCGGCGGAGGTAATGGCGGTGGCAACGGAAATGCAGCCAATAACAACGGTAACAATGACAAAAAGAATTCATGTCAACGATTTGTGGATGCTGTAAAAAAACTTTTAGCGAAGTTCCCCAATGCTATGGCGACGCAAGTTGCCAATCTACTTTACGACCGCTTTGCGAACAGCGGTAGTGAATTTGGAAGCGATGGGTTTAGGCCGGAATTCCAGGATTTTTCATCAGGCTCTGGGAACCAGGCACGCCATTATGTAGGTGGCTTTTGGGCAGGCTTCTCACTAGGTACGACCTTAGGATTGGCCGGTGCTAATGCTCGAGAAGATAAAGATAGAATCATATACACACCAACTAATATAGGCGGAATAGTCGTGCCAATTCCGACCGGAATGGCCCCCGAAACACAAAGCCAAATTGCCGATAAGGCGCTGAACGCTGTCTCCGCAAAGCACGGCGGCGATTTTCTTAACGGGAAAGTTAGAGCTGATGATATTCCAAATTTGATTCGTGAGGAGGTTTGCGCGAAATGAACAGAATAGCCGGAATATTCCTTGTATTGATTTTCGCTCTGAACTGCAGTTACCGGGGACACCCAGACGAAGCGGAGTTAAGGAGAACGTTTGATGAACACAAACCAGACTTTTACATGCTTGCTAGGATGTTGGATGAAGACGCGGAAGTAGTCCGGATATCAAACGAGAATGTATTTTACGGCGGTACCGACGAACGGGAGTTGTCTGAAGATCGAATCGCGAAGTATCGACAGACGCTTGCTGAGCTAGGCATTGAAAATGGCATTCACAGAGATAATCCGACATCTGTGAGGTTTATCGCATCATCAAAGGGACTACTTTATCCTACGTCTGAGAAAAGCTATCTCTACACCATGGAACAACCCAAACCTGTGGTTGAATCCTTAGACGCACTTGTCTCATCTCAAAAGCAATCACCCGTATATTCGAAGATCGAGGACAATTGGTACCTTGTATATGAAAGTTGGTAGTTGTAACCAAAGCTTTTTACTGAGATAGTATCGAAAGTTGTGGAAGAGGGTAAATAGAAAAAGTAGCGTATCCTTGTTTTTGATCAAAAAAAACAAACAGGCACGAAGCCTGAAGGAGGATACGCTA
>JBOGOW010000520.1:0-2703 GCA_050748285.1 Pyrinomonadaceae bacterium | reverse complement strand
AGATAGCTTTTTCGATGCCGCCGAATTCATCGATCAGGCCGTTTTCTTTCGCCTGAGTTCCCGTCCAGACGTGTCCCTGCCCAATGGAATTTGCTTTTTCGACATCAAGTTTGCGGCCCGATGCAACCTTTGGCAAAAAGTCGTCGTGATAGATCTTGTTCGTCTGTTCTTCCATTTTAGCGCGTTCTTCGGGCGTCCATTTTTCGGATTCACGGAAGATGCCGGCGTTCTTGCCGCGAAGTGTGTATTGATTGGTAATTCCAAGCCAATCGTAAAGACCTTTCACCACCGGTTTGCCCATAAATACGCCGATCGAACCGGTGATCGTCGTCGGTTCGGCGACGATCTTGTCCGCGTTTGTCGAGATATAATAGCCGCCGGATGCGGCCACGTCGCCCATCGAAACAACGACTGGTTTACCTTTTGCTTTTGCGGCCTCGATCGCGTGCCACATTTGATCGGAAGCGAGAGCCGAACCGCCCGGCGAATCGACGCGAATGACGATCGCCCTGATGCCCGTATCGTCAGCAGCATCGTTGACAGCGCGTACGAACGTGTTCGAACCTACGACCTCGCCGCCGAATGCTCCGTTAGAGGAGTTGCCTAGATTGATCCCGCCCGAAGCGAAGATAACCGCGACACGCTCGCCGTTATTCAGCCCAAGTGAATCGGATGGAATTTCCTTGTATGCGCCTGTGCGAATGGTTCTAAGTTCGTCGCCTTCGCCGTAACCGAGCTGTGTTTTTAGCTGTGCGAAAACCTGAGCCTCGGTCGATGCGCCGTCGATGAGCCCGATCTCTTTCGCCTCAGGCGCGTGATATGGCGCGTCGTCGATGATCGTTTTTACCTCTTCGACCGATTTTTTTCTGCTCTCGGCGATGGCGGCGGTATATTGCTTGAAATATTCATCAAGGATGGCGTTTGTAACTTCCTGCTGGCCCTCACCCATCTCTGTTTTTGTATATTGATCGGGAGCGTTCTTATATTTCGGCCCGATCTGGATGACTTCAGCTTCAACGCCGAGTTTGTCGAGCGATCCTTTAAAGAACATCGCTTCGGCAGCAAAGCCATTTACATAAAGGTCGCCGGCAGGCGCGAGAAATATCTTGTCTGCAGCGGTCGCGATGTAATACTCCTTATTCATCCCGATCTCCATATACGCGTAAACCGGTTTGCCGCTCATTTTAAAATCGGCGATCGCCTCGCGAAGCTCAAAAGCCTTGCCCCAGCCGATGTCTGGGAAGTTAATATTGAGCACCATTCCGCTGATTCGCTGATCGACCTTTGCCTTGCGGATTTGTGTCAGCAAACCCGTGAATGATTGCTGTTGACCGATGCCGAGGGCTTTTGCAAACTCGTCATCGGGGACGTAATCAGGCAGCCCGCCCGAAACGTTTAGAATGAGAACGCTGTTTGGCGCAACGCTCGGTTTGCTAAGCGAGCCCATCAGCAGGACAAGGCCGATCAGCCCGACAATAAAGAAAACGAATAATAGGCCTCCGACGATCAGAAGCACCTTTGCTGTTTTTGAAGCTGCCATTTTTTTTCACCAAGAATTCTGAAGTAATTTGGTTCAAACCGAAATCATTCTACCTAGAGTTACGACTATTTGAGATCAAAAGTTTGATTATAAACCCGGAGAAAGCATTAGGCGAGGACTGGAGTGGTGAACGTCTCGTTCATCATCGCTTTTTGCGTGCATCTCGAACATTTTTCGCACTGTGTGCTCATGGTCAACGTGACGTTGACCGCTCCAGCCATCTAATTTGTGATCTTGGACAAGCGATATATCAACTATTTGCTCGAGGGCCTATACTTTGCAAACAATAAGGTTTACGATGCCGAGCATTTTCGAGCGAATCTCAATGACCGAAAGGCCGGAATCCGTGGCGATCTTTGCAGTTCGCCGGTTGAAATGATCGTCCGCGACGCGCACCGTAAGGAAATTCAGCGCATCGAAAAAATAACCGAGAAATCCGTTCGGACGCACATGTTCGAGGAGAATTATACTGCCGCCGGACTTGATCACGCGCCGAAGTTCAGCGAAAGCCAACGCTGGATCGGGTATAGAACAGAAAACCAAGGTTGCAAACGCCGCATCGAATACGTTTTCACTAAAAGGTAAATTCTGAGCATCGGCATTGATAAGCAAATTCGCACACAGTTTCAACTTCGCTTTCTCAGCCATATTCACCGAAAGTTCGGTCGAAACTGCTAGTCGCGACGCCGGATAAAATTCGAAATTTGCACCCGTTCCTGAACCGAGTTCGAGGATCGCGGCATCTTTCGGAAGCAGCGAAAGCGTTTCACGGCGATAGCGTGCAAGTCCAATTCGTTCGAGCGGTGCGAAAGCCCTATCGTAATATTTCGCGAATCTATCGTAAACAGCCATCTATTCGGATTCTAACGCAGAACTGCCACGACGCGAATTCGGGCAAGTATTGCGTCAATTTGAATTCGCGGGATTTTAGAGTGATGATTTCATTTTTGTGATCTTTGTGAAAACCTCTGTGTTCTCAGTGTTTAGTTTTTTCAAACACAAAGAACACAGAGTCAAGACACAGAGCACACAGAGTTTAAAGAAACTGACGCAATATCATAGGTTTCGATTTGTGACAAAACCGAATATAATCAACATTTTGCCGCGCGCTCGAGCGATGCGGTTCGACGACAACTATGAGTAAGAAAGGCTCGATACTGATC
>JBOGOW010000519.1:0-2714 GCA_050748285.1 Pyrinomonadaceae bacterium | reverse complement strand
ATTGTAAACTAATTGAAAACTAATTTCAATTTCATTTAGTATATTTTTTTAGGCTATGGCCGCAAGCCGGGATCGGTGATTTTCAGGTCGAGTTGATATGCACCGATCGCAAATCGCACGGGGATTCGACGTATGTCATCGCTAAGCCAAACCTTCAGCGACAAAGCGTCTAACTGCGGATTGCCGGTTGCAATCGAAATTTGCTGTGCAGATATTTTTCTTTCGCCGATCGTAATCACCTGCGGCACTGCCGGACGGAGCACAAAAACATTTGCCTGTCCCAACCAGAAAACGGCAACACGAGTGTCATTAGTCGGATTTGTCGAATTACGGCTCGGACTAAGATTGAATTGCCGCATCGCATAAATCAGGGACAAAATATTGTGCGTACCGACAGGAATATCGATGCTCGCACCGTTCACGACCGCCTTGCCGGAATCGGTATCGAATTTCACCGATTGATTGAATCCGGCAAGCGGGCCGTCAAACCGGACTTCGCTGTCATACGGAGAAAGCAAATTCGGATCGACATTCGAGCGAATACCGTTGCCTATCCGAAACAAATCGGTGGCGACCGCATTCGTTGCCGTCGCGCTGAGTATCAAACTATCCTTGCCAAGCACCAATTTCCGCTCTTTCGCGGTGAGAACAACGGTGCCGACATTTCGCCCGCCGGTGGTAACAGAATATTCAAGTGTCTCGCCAAGATCGAAAGGCTTGTCAGTCAGCGGTTGATTTTCGATATAGACTGGAGCGGCAGGTGTCGGCTTTGGAGTCGGCAGCGGCGTTTTTAACGGCAAAGGCGTTTCCGTCGGCGTCGCTTCCGGCACGGCAATTTGAATGCTGGCTGCCGATGCTCGAAACTCACCCTTCGACGTTTTTGCCCTAAATTGAACAGGGATAGCCGATTCCTCATTACTCAAATTTATCTTCAAATTCGCGATGCCGTGTTCGGTCAGAAAATTGCTTTGTACGTCAATAATGTTTGTTGGAAAATCGCCCGCGTCCGTTTTTACCGTCTCGGTTCCGATCATGTTATACGTTACGCCGTATTGCTTGCCGCCTTCGTAGATCTGAAACGCGCCTGACGGTCCCGACGCTCTGATCTTGAACAGAATTGAACTCAGGTCAAAAGAGCCCGCGGCGGTATCGGAAAAATTAGTTACCGATTCAAGCGGAGCTCCCGAACTGTAATCGAGATCTTTTACATAGATGGGACTTCCGTCAACAGGCGAAACGAACACGGTCCGAGCAGTGTCAACAAGCAAAAAATCGACGGTAACAAAATTCAGCGTTTTCAGTTTCGAATGGATCTCGAAAGCGTCTTTGCCGTTGAATTTGCCGCGCGAAACGACCTCCGTTTCTGCGTATGCGACGTTCTTAAATTTATCAAGCGAAATGTTGTAAGTAATCCGTTCACCGACGCGATAAACGCCAGCCGGTTCAGTCTGTGCGTTTGCGCGAAAAGAACTTCGCAGTTCGCCAAACCGGAACGTGCCCACCGCCAATATCAAGAAGATGAATATGTAAGATTTTCGCAAAGTATGATTTCGAAGCCAAAGGATTTTTTGAAATGTTGTTTTAGGTTTCAATCGACTCGATTTCATCGATTATCGATCTTACGGCCGCAACTCTATCTGGAGCATTTGTTATTGGACGTCCGATCACTAGATAGTCGGAGCCTGCATTTATTGCACCGCCCGGTGTCATTACACGCTTCTGATCCTCCTTAGTTGCAGACGCCGAACGAATTCCAGGGGTTACAATTACGAACGGACGAGAAGAAACCGCGTTTTTGATATGGCCGGCTTCCTGCGCGGAAGCAACAACGCCGTCCAATCCACATTTTGCCGTAAGTCGTGCAAGATTAACAACTTCTTCCTGCACTTCTCTTTCGATGCCGATCTCGCGAAGTTCGTTTGCATCCGAACTTGTAAGCACGGTTACGGCAATGATTTTCGGTCGTTCGATTCCTTGTTTGACACAGAATTCTCCGACATTTTCAACGGTTCGCCGCATCATCACCGAACCGCCCAGCGCGTGCAGATTAAACATCCAAACGCCAAGCTTCGCCGCTTCGACTGCCGCTTTTGCGGCCGTATTAGGAATATCGTGAAATTTTAGATCAAGAAAAATGCGGTGGCCTTCAGATGTGATTTTACGGACAAATTCGGGGCCGGCAACGGCGAAAAGCTGCAAGCCGATCTTGAACGCGCCCACCGAATCGCCGAGCTCAGCGATCAATTCCGTCGCATCGGAACGCGAATCGACATCCAATGCAACTATTAATTTTTCCTTGAGATTATGAGGTGTTTTGACGATAGCGGCACTCATTTACAATCTTCGAAATTCGTCCTAGTCCAAATCCAAGGGGTTTCGAAATGGCACGTCGGAATCCTTATCAGCGCGTTTCAAGGCTTCCTGAAATTTTTCTTCGAGCAGCCGTTCGCGGTCTTTCATCGAAGACATTTCCTGTGCGAAAATCTGGTCGCGTGTCTCGTTCTTTTTCGAAAGCTCGCTTTTGAGATCTTCAAAGGAACCCAAAACTTTCTTTTTTTCTTCGTGTGCAAGCAGAGCTCCGGTCGCGCCGTCGATCGTCAGCGTCGTCTCGCAGCATGGACATATGATCGTGAATTTTTCCATCGAAATTTAATTGGACGGTTTTTTTGTCAAAGTTTCGCCGGACCTGCTCGGCCCTGAGGCAACGCCCACCA
>JBOGOW010000518.1:0-2733 GCA_050748285.1 Pyrinomonadaceae bacterium | reverse complement strand
TATATCCACTCCGATGTATAATGTCATTGGACTCCTCCTTAAAAGAGACCATGTTTCTTCTTGTCAATCATCGAGTTTACCAAAACTCGCTGCCGGAGGAGTCCTTTTCATAACATCACGAAAGTACACAAATGCGAAAGACGCTTGCTCTCCTCGCGCAAAAGTGATAGTGTCATTGGTGCAACGATAATTCATTTACGGAGAGATAAATATGTTTCGAAATATCGAAGATTTTCAGAGGGCATGGGCGTATGAAGCGGAAATGACGGGAAAGGCATTGCTTGAACTGACCGATGAATCACTGACGCAAAAAGTAACGGACGATGGCAGAACGCTTGGTTTTCTCGGCTGGCATTTGGCGATCACGCTTGGCGAAATGCTTGGCCTCGTTGGGCTTGAGATCGACGCGCCGCCCGTTAACAGCGAATGTCCGACGAGCGCATCCGAGATCGCAGCTATCTATGGCCGCGGCGGAAAATCGGTTGGAGATGAGGTGGCTAAAAACTGGACGGCGGAGACTTTGCTGATCGAGGACGATATGTATGGCGAAAAATGGTCGCGCGGCATGACGCTGTTTTACCTTATCGCGCACCAAGCCCACCACCGCGGCCAAATGACCGTCCTAATGCGGCAGGCAGGACTGAAAGTGCCGGGCATATACGGCCCTTCCCGCGAAGAATGGGCCGCATTCGGCACCTCCGCGATGGCTTAAGTGAAAACTCGTTGAACAGTCGAATTTGGATTTTTGTCGCAATAGTAAATGTGCTAAATCTAATAGCGCATTGTTTCCATGTCGAACAGAACCGGTACCGAGCGTGGGTCAGTTTTGAGAGTTCCACCTGAAGGCTCAAAGTTAGAAATAAGAATCTCTAGATTTAAGACTCTCGAACTGCCGTTTTTCTTGTCGCTCATTCCCGATGACGATTGAATCGGTGTGAAATATCCTGTGTCGAACAAATCACGTATTTCAGGTTTATCGTAGGAAGATAATATCCATTTTGCTTCGGTATTTCTCAACCGCGTTGCTAATTCTTTATGAGCATCCCACTCGCGCATATTGTGAAAGTAGTTTGCGCCATTTCCCGGATATGGCGGATCAATATAAAATACGGTTCCGCATCTATCATATCTGTCAATACATTTTTCCCAATCAAGATTTTCAATAATTACAGTACTTAATCGTCGATGAACCGGCTCGATACGTGACCGAAGTGTTTTAAGTGCTCCTATCAGTCGGTTTCCATGCCCGCCATCAGAAATGCTGGTAGCAAAGCGAGGATAATTGAGCTCACCGCCCCAACCCCCCATGATGATACAGAAGAAACGGTGGGCTCGCTCAACATCGCTCATCGTGGTTAGATCTACGTATGCCAGCCTTTCAAATTCGGATCGAGAAACCAATTCCCACTGGAAGGAATCTATCAGGGCATCAGGCTTCTCTTTAACAACGCGGAAAAAATTGACTAATTCCTGGTCAATATCGTTTATAATCTCTACATCGCTTGGTGATTTGCCAAATAAAACCCATGCTGCGCCCGCGAATGGCTCAACATAGCATGAATGCTCAGGTAGAATAGGTATAATAAATTTGCGAAGCCGAGACTTGCCGCCAACCCATTTAATAGGACTATTCATAGTTTATTTTACGATCCTGAAAATGTCTCTACTAGAGACAAGGCTATCATTGTGCCCTATGAAGTGTCAAGCGTTAGTTAGGTAGAATATCAAACGTTTCGGAGAAAAACTACACACTTTAAGAGTGCGTCGAGAATTGACTTTAAAAGGGCTCGCCCTTGCATTGGGTCTTTCCGCGCATGGTCATATTAGCGAGCTTGAATCCGGAAAAAAACAACCGACAGCAGAATTCGTTCTTAATGTCGCCCGGCTTTTTAAAGTTACTACCGACGAACTTCTAAAAGACGAATTAAATTTGCAGGACTGAGAGGAAAGATTGAGCATTCCAATTATCAATCGTAAGCCGTCAGCACGGGATGTAGAACGATTACGACTTATCTTGAGTACGTATCAGGATGGAACCGGAATGATGCAAGCCGCCGACGGACTAACATTACCCGGCTGGCGCGATTTTGAAAGGGCGACGGCACTATGTTTTAAGGGTGAAGCTCAGGAAAGTAAAGCAATTTTTGATGTGCTGCTTGAAGATCGAACGGGGAAAAACAAGTTCTACGGACTTTCGTGCAAAATGCGAAGCGAATTAAACCGAATCAATCGAGACGGTCGGGTGACAATTGAACTTTCAAATTCGGCCGGACAGTTTTGGGCGGGGCTTCGAAACAAAGGTCTCGACCAAACAAATTACAAAAACAGTCCAAATGAAGTTGGCGCGTCCGTTATTAGTACTGTGAATGAATGGCACCGCTCGGTAAGTATGGAGCGTGGAGGGGTAATTGACGTTTATAAGAGTTTTTATTTTGTTTTATCATGGAACCGAAAAGGAGACTATCAACTTCATCAATTCTCTCTGGCGCTACCGAATTCGAACGATTTAGATTGGTCGTTTCCACTACTTCGTCATGGTACTAACCCCGAAGAACTTGGAAAAAGACTAATTGGAAATGATGGCATAGGTAATCTGTTCGAATGGTATGGCGAATCGGGTGGTCAGAGTTCGTGTCAAAAGTTGTGGAAATAGATTTTCGCATCCTTGTTTGCCAAAGGTTTTAAATCCGGTTTTTTAAGGGAGATTGTCTGGTAGTTTGACCTCCTTTAGTT
>JBOGOW010000517.1:0-2739 GCA_050748285.1 Pyrinomonadaceae bacterium | reverse complement strand
ACCCTCTTCCACAACTTTCGATACTATCTCTTTGAAGCCGTCTTTGTATTCGGCCAGACTTCACCTCACCAGAAAATCCAACAGGACTTCGATAAAGGACATTTTACGCAAGTGATGGAGAAGGCCCCGGCCGAGATTGCAAGAACTCGGATAGCCGGTGACTTCGACGCGGCGGCGAGGGTGGGTGTATTGGGATCGAGGTCGCTTATGCATCTCGAACGATACGACACATTGCCAAAACTTCTGGACGAGGCGTTGTCGGATGCCTTAAAACCTAAGAGTGCCGCAAAAACGGTGGCGTCGGTGTACTTTTGCCGTGCTGCTCTCATGCGAACACGGCGGGATTTTAGGGAAGCGGTTGAGTTTGCAAGAAAAGGCTTGGCAGCGGCACCTGACGATACCCAAGTCGAGCTCGAGTACTACCTCAACATCGGGAGGATCCTGTATTCTGCCGAATACGATATTTCCGCGATCGTCTGGCTCGAAAAGGCGGAAAGACTTTCACATGCTTTCCCGCGATCGGCACTTCAGATCGAGGTCCTGCGTTCCCTCAGTCTGGCGTGGTCGTCAAAGTTCGACTATGCGAAAGCACTCGCATATGCGAAAAAAGTAACAGAAATCTCAGAAAGCACTGAATTCCGATATAGGCATCGCCTTGGTTTGTACGACCTCTCTACATTGCTGGATGCGGCCGGGCAGAAAACAAAAGCTCGAACTACGCTTGAAAAGGCACTCGGTCTTGCCCTCGCCGCGAAGGACGATTATCTAAGCTGTCTGTCTTTCTCGACATTGCTTCTTTCCTCGCTCTACGAAGGCGATGTAGCGTCGGCGGAGAGCCATCTTGGGCGACTCGATAAGCTTGATCAGCAGAAACGGTTTGCATTCGAGGTCCTGCTCGGGAGGGCTGTGATCGCGGCATTCAAAGGACAAGACGCAGTTGCAGGCGAGTATTTCTCTCGTTTAGATTCCACAAAGAACTACTCGGATCATATTGTTCCTTATTGGAAGGCGACGATAGCGGAGCGGAGGAAGGACTGGGAGGGATTGCTCAAACAAAACTCGGTGCTTAAGGACTTGTCCGAAAAAGGCAATTTTCGTGATGATTTGCCGGGAATCTACCTCGCCTTTGCGAAAGCATACTGGGGACTGGGCAAACGGGAACAGGCTTTCGGAAATGCACGCAGGGCGGTTTCGATGATTGATGAGATTCGTCCGGCCAATAACACCCCGCTTTCGTTAGGGATGCTCGAAGTTTATAACTCTGCATACCGCCTGCTGGCCGAAATATCGTACAGCGATGACGACAGTGGCAGTAAACGAGAGTCCTTTGAACTTTCAGACTATCTAAAGGCACGGGTTCTCAAAGATCGTATCGAGAATTCTGTCGTAATGCGTCGCTCGGATTTTTCGCCGGAAACTCGTAAGCGAATCGATGAACTTTCATCCAAATTTGTTGAGGGGACAGATACTGTCGTCGATCTCGAAAAGATCGAAAGAGAGAAAAGCATTGCGGTGCCGGACGTTGAGATGGCTGTTCCCGATCTCGGACAACTTGAAAACCTCAAAGATCTAAACAAAACAGCAATAGTTTCATACCTGTTCACCACGAGCGGGGAACTGTGGGTGTATGTCTGGGAAAAAGACAAATCTGTGCGAGTGATCAGGCTATCCGTCTCAGATCGTGAGGCGGAAGCGATGGCTATCTCGACCAACCGGAAGATCCGTAATCTAATTTTCTTCAAGAAGGATGGTAAAGAAATATACGACCGGCTTCTCGCGCCTTTATCACTGACGGCGGAACATTTTGTGATTATCCACGACAAATCGCTTTGGAAAATCCCCTTCCATGCCTTAAGCCCGGACGGCACATCCTATTTAATCGAAAAGAGGCTGATATCCTACACTCCGTCGGCGGCATTGCTCCTTAGAACATTGAAAGAAAAAGTTCCGGAACGAAAGACCATCCAAGCATTTGCAAACGATTCATATCAAAAGCGCTTTCTACCGTACGTAAATAAAGAGGCGGCAAAGGTGGCGGCCATTTATGGTAGCAAACCGTTACTCGGAGCATCCCGAAATGAATTTCTCAAGCGGTCCACCGGATCGGACATACTCCACTTCTCGATGCACGCCCAAGTCGATGATGAAGATCCCCTTGCTTCATTTCTTGGATTCAGAGAGTCGAGCACAACTGACGGGCGTGTTTCGGTGAGCGACCTATTGAAGGTCAGTTTGAAGCATCAGAGCCTCGCTTTTCTCGCCGCGTGTGATACGAGCAATGTTATGAATGGCGAGGGACTGGTGAGTATAGCCTGGGCAATGTTAGGTTCGGGCAGTACCGCGGTCATTTCGGCGCAATGGGAAGCAAACGATAAATCGACGGAAATGTTTGCGGAACAATTCTATTCCGAATATAAGAAGGGAGTCTCCATCTTCCGGGCCATGCAACTTGCCTCGATCGCGATGATCAAAAACAAATCCTCAGAAACTCACGAACCGTATTATTGGGTCGCGTTCACACTCCTTGGCGATTTTCGATAGTGGTGCGCATTCGCGCCACGTGAAACGAAAACACACCGATTCGGTGCGCTGCCAAACCATCTTTAGGAGTGCGATTTCGTAATCCCACCAAACATTATACAAACTGTTGAGGCACACCGATTGCAAAATGTTTCTTTGCTGCGAGGTAACAATCTATGGAGAAAACGATAACAACATTGCAGAATAGATTTATTCTTG
>JBOGOW010000516.1:0-2742 GCA_050748285.1 Pyrinomonadaceae bacterium | reverse complement strand
CTCGTTATATCCTTTCATCTGTAGCGTATCCTCCTTCAGGCTTCGTGCCTGTTTGTTTTTTTTGATCAAAAACAAGGATACGCTACTTTTTCTATTTACCCTCTTCCACAACTTTCGATACTATCTCTCCCGACCAATATTCATAGGGCTTTCAGGGATTTCTGAAAGTCCTATTTTTTTCTTGGTTGCAGGTTGGTTACACTTTTTTTGGCACTCGGTTTTCCGCTCAAAACTTATAGCTAATCTTCACTTTTTATCACCGTGGTACACAAATGCTCCAACTAGGAGCAAAGTTGTGCCAGCCGGGTTATTTTTCGTTTTTTGGGACACCGAAAAGGCCCAAAAAGAGGTACGGTGTAAACCTCCCATGATTAGCGCCAATGTAAAATGGGGCGATCAGGGTTATGTTTTGTGAGATATTCGCTTGGGGGCATGCCCCCAAGCGAATCGTGCGGGCGGTGATGGTTGTGGATTAAGCGTTTCTCAGGGCGGTGTTCATAGTTAGCCACGCGGCGCTGCGGATGGCGAAGTTCGCTTTACAGTTGTTGTCGTAATCGCTGCTGACGGGCGTGCCCCCGCAGTTCGGAGTTCTGCGTTTAGTCGGCTCTTTTTTTTTCTGCCCGGAGATGCGCGTATCGCCCTTTTTGCAAAAGCCCACGTGTAAACAAGGGCGGTATCAGGTCGCTCGTTTCCGTTGCTTGCGTGTTCCGCCCTTACTTACGTGCGGGCTTGTGCATTTGAGATGAGCGTATCGCCCTTACTTCGTGCGCGCTTGTGAATTTTGTCGGGTGGCGCGGGCGAATTGGCGGCGGAGGGGTTTGCTGAGTCGGAGGAGCTCGATCATTGAGTCGGCGAGATAGGGCACGAAAGCCGTGCGACGCAAGAGCGAGCAGAACAAAAGACGTCGGTTGAATGCGGCTGCGTACGTTTTTCGATATTGCATTTCAAGTTCTTCGAGGTCAAAGCCGTTCTCGAATGAATGTCTTATCGCAGAAGCCGCGACTTTTGCGCTTTCGAGTGCGAGCAGAATGCCGCTGCCGGTGAATGGATCGATAAACGCCGCTGCGTCGCCGATGGTGATCAAACCTTCGGCGGGAACAAGCCGTCCGCGGCCAAAGCGCTCGATCGGGACGGCAACCCACGGCGTTTCGATGACCGCTCGTTCGAGAACTTTGGCGGCACGCGGATTTTTCATCACTATCTCGCGCATAATGCGTTCGGCGTCACTGCCATGTTCGCGTGTAAGTTTCGAAGTTACGATAAAACATAGGTCATGAAGCCCGTTTTCCACCTCGCTGCTGCCGCCGTAACCGCCGCGATAGACGAAAAGTTCACATACGCCCGTTGCGACCTCCGCATTGCGAATATGCGTTTTGAAAGCGACGAGACCGGCACGCTGCGGTATCACTTTTTCATTTCCGATTCGTTTTTCCAGTGAACGCTTGCGTCCGGTTGCGTCTATCGTTAGTCGAGCGGAAACATGAGCGACTTCGCCATTGTTGTTTTTTATCGCGACACCGACCACACATTCGTCTTCATTCAAGACGTTCGTTACACTCGTCTCTTGTCGTACATCAACTCCAACGCTGCAACAATGATCAAGCAGTGTTGCGTCCAAAGCGGAACGGCTAAGTCCAAGTGCTTGTTGGGTGCCGTCGCCGAACCAGCGGTTATCGATAACGGCGGCTCGGCCGCTCCGCGAATAGAAAACCGTCTCTTTCAGATCTGCTCCGCCGACTGCGTTCAACTGCGGCATAACCCCGAGTTCTTCGAAATGTGAAAGGCACTCCGGCGAGATAAATTCACCGCATAGCTTGTCGCGGGGAAATTTTTTTTCTTCAACCAGCAAAACTCTGAATCCGGCGTTGGAAAGGCGAATTGCCGCTGCCGAACCCGACGGTCCCGCACCTGCTATCACAACATCGTAGTCCCGTTCGTTGGATAAATTCACAAATTTATTTTGCCGATAAAATAAAACGAAACGCGGCGGATTTCGTGACCTCTATTTCGATCAGGCCTGCTTTTACTGCGAGTTCACGCAATTCGTTCTGCCTAAAACTGCGTAGAACGGACAAGGCTCCGTCCTCACGTGTCAGCGGCTGAAGCAAAACGCTCCCGAATAATTTGTACAAATAGTAGGCAGCGGCACTTCGTCGCAGGTCAATAACAAAAAGTTTCTGTTTTGCAACTCGACGCATTTCGCGGAGAAGTTCGACCGCGTTTTCGTCTTTCAAATGGTGAAACATGAGCGAACAATAGACGAGATCGAAACTGTTGTCGGCGAACGGCAGCCGCAATGCGTTACAGTTGACTGCAGCAATCCGATTACCCGCGATAAACGCTGCCGAAATCATATCCAGTTCTGCACCGACACAAAATGCCGATCGGTTCCGTTTCTGAAGCACGCGAAGCATATCACCGGTTCCGGCTCCGACATCGAGGATCGAGACACGATTTTGTGCAGCTTTGCGAAGTTCGCGGCCAATGCTTCGACGCAGCGCTCTAACCTCGCCGAACATTCTGTGGATAAACCACATCTCGGTCTGCCAACGTCGATGTTCCGCAGCCGTGAAATCGCCGGTGTCCTGCCGTTCCAGTTCAAAACTGCGTTTCTCGAATCGGCTGAACATTTTATGAATCGTATCTTTTAAGTATCAGAGCACTGTTTTTCGAACCGAAACCGATGCAATTGCAAAGAGCGACATTCACTTCTGCTTTACGCGAAACGTTTGGTACATAGTC
>JBOGOW010000515.1:0-2753 GCA_050748285.1 Pyrinomonadaceae bacterium | reverse complement strand
ATATTGTCGTTCGACCCTTCAAAAGAAGCCGGACGTTATGATTCCTATACCGAAGCCCGGAAACGCGCGATCGCGGTACGCGACGAGCAAAAGAAAAACGCCTCTGCGGCACAGACATTTATTGAAAATCCGGTCACCACGCGGCTTCTTGAGATACAGGAAACTATCAAGGCGAAAAAGTATTTACAGGCCGCAGCCGATCTCAGGCAACTTCTCGAAAAGAACCCTTCCGAACCGCGAATACACTTCAACATCGGACGTGTTGCGAGCCTTATGGCCGCCGAAATGACCGACCCTTCCGACGAAGAAAAACGAAGTGCCAAACTGCTCGAAGCAAAGGTCGCCTATGAAAACGTGATACGTATATCCACTGTGCAAAAGGTCGATCCGGCTCTTGTTTCCTTGTCATACGTCGCGACCGCACGAATATTCGAATTCGAAGACCAAAAAGGCTACGCTATCGGATTGTACGACGCCGCTATAAAAATCGGCGACGTAACCGGCGGCGGTTTCAAAGAAGCAATGGCCGCCAAGCAGAGGCTGCTCAAAGATCAATAATGGAACGCGGACATTCTTATTCGCATCTCGTCTATGAAAAGGCTCAAATTGATGTATTCTCGACTTCGTATTGGAATTTATACATTCGCGATCGGCTTGGGGTCTGTTTGGATGCATAACGGATTGCTGATTGGCTCGCAATACGTGCATGTCGATTTACCTCAATCAAAATCTGCTGATGTTTTTCAGGTTTTCACTGAAAAGCCATTTGCGAACCGAGGTGGCGGAAGCGGACCGAGTAGTCCAATTATTCATTTAAGCGCTATTCGGAAAAAGGACCCATCCCGACTGTTCTTCACATTAAAAAATCCCACCGAAAAACCAATCTACGTTCCTAGGATTCCATCATCGAAAGGTTCCAGCTATGCCGCTCTTGCACATTTTTTGGTTTGCCAAGATTACGACGGAGGTCCAATTTACGTTTTGGCGTCGGGGCCGGAATTCGAACAAACGCCATGGGAATTAAAAGGGAATGGCGAGGTTTCGTTCAGCTTGAAACGCCCGATAGCGAAAACTTGCTTCTTAATTGTTCCGTACGATTTTTGGGAAGCTCCGGCTCAAAGGTTGGCGGATGACGGTTTTCTTAGAAATACAGATTTGTATACTTTTTCAAAATATCTAAAAGCCTACGTAACCTACCGATTTGAACTTTCAGAATTCGATTGCTCACGGTCTTGTGGTTTAGAAAAATCTTCGAGATGATGTCGAAACCATACTTCAGCGGTTATGCAGCACTTATCGGCCGTCCGAATGCAGGTAAGTCCACGCTGCTCAACCGTCTCGTCGGCGAAAAGATCGCCGCGGTTTCCAATAAGCCGCAGACGACGCGCTTCAAGATTCAGGGCATCGTTACGCGGCCCGAAGGGCAGATAGTCTTCGTCGATACGCCCGGCGTTCACAAACCCGGACACCTTTTAAATCGCAGAATGATGGCGGCCGTTCACGACGCGATCCTTTCCGTCGATGTCGTCGTCCTGATGCGCGACGCAAGCGTTTCGACCGGCAACGGCGACCGCTTTGTCCTCGACCTTATTAAGCGTTCCGAAAAACCGGCGATTCTTATCCTGAATAAAATAGACAAAATAAAAGACAAAAAGCAGCTTTTGCCGCTGATCGATTTTTACGCTAAAGAATATGGGTTTGCCGAGATCGTTCCCGTTTCGGCGCTCAAGGGCGAAGCCGTCGATATTCTACTCGGCCAGATCACAAAACATTTACCCGTCGCCGACCCGATATTTGGCGAAGACGAACTCACCGATCAACCGATGCGCGCCATCGTAGCGGAAATGGTTCGCGAAAAAATACTCGCATCGACCGGCGAAGAGATCCCTTATGTTACCGCCGTCGTAACCGAAAAATGGGACGATTCCGACCCTGAAATACTCCGCATTTTTTGCGCGATCTATGTCGAACGCAATTCACAGAAACCGATCATCATCGGCAAAGGCGGAGCGAAACTAAAACAGATCGGCAGCGAAGCACGCGCCGATATCGAAAAACTCCTCGCCCGCCGCATCCATCTTCAGCTATTCGTAAAAGTCGTCGAAGATTGGCGAAACAAAGAACGCGAATTGGACGAGATCGGTGTATTAGGATAAGCAGCCGTTTAACACCTTTGTAAGCAGAAATTACAGATTGCACCATCTTGGGGAAATAATACTTCACCTGATTCGAATTTTCGATGATTTTGACACTATAATATCGTCGCTGGTAACGCTATGACGAACGATGAGGACGAGCCCACACGACGGTTTGCGGACGGTGATGAATCATCGGACAATACCGGCGAGCATTATCGTCCCGAAACAGAACCAACCCTCCTGAGGGAGACGGACAAAATCGCAAATGAACCGGCGATTCTCGGCGAATCGTATGAAAACGACTTTGCTCCGAGCCGCGTCCGGTTCATTCTCATCTGCCTGCTTTTCGCGTTCACGGCTGTTTGGCTCGTAGTAAATAATTACAATTTGTTTTCGATCGTGGCCGACATCGATCTTGTCGCGGAATGGCGGTCGGGCGTTCACCGCGTTGTCTGGGTCGCTCCTCAACTTTCCGACAAGATCGAGGTCGGCGATCAAGTCCTAAGCATCGACGGTCAGCCGCTCGATGCAAAGTACAGTTACCGGAAATATGTCAGGCGATTTGGGGCGGACGAAACACATTTGTTTCGATTCGAGCGTGAAGGAGCGCCGTTC
>JBOGOW010000514.1:0-2791 GCA_050748285.1 Pyrinomonadaceae bacterium | reverse complement strand
CGCCTCCCACGATTGCGACCGGAATTCCGGTGTAGATGATCAGAGCCTGTTTTGCCGAACCGAAGGTCGAGAACAGCATCACAAAGATCAGGAACAGAGCTATCGGTACAACGATCATGAGTCGCCCAGTCGCCCGTTCAAGATTCTCGAATGTTCCACCCCATTCCAGATAATATCCCGGCGGAAGCTGAACGCCTGCGCCGATCTTTTGTTTCGCCTCATCAACAAAACTTGCGATGTCTCGATCACGAACATTTGTCGATACTACGATTCGACGCCGTGTCGCCTCACGCGAGATCTGAGCCGCTCCTTCAACCAGTGCAATATCCGCGACTTGTGCAAGCGGTACGCGTTGGCCGTTCGGAGCCGTTAACATCAAGGCCTGGACCGATTCAACCGTTTTGCTGGCATTCTCATTTAGGCGAAGAACGATATCGAACCGTTGTTCGCCTTCGAAAACTTCACCCGCCTTCTTTCCGGCAAAGATCGCTTCGACGAGTTCATTTACGTCTTCGACGTTAATTCCGTAGCGAGCTATCGCCGCACGATCCGGTTTGATCTGTAACTGCGGCAAGCCCGTCGTCACCTCAGCCTTGTTCTCCTCCGCCCCTTTGATGGTGCCGAGGACACGATTGATCTCTTCACCTTTGTCAGCAAGCACTTGCAAATCATCGCCAAACAGCTTGATCGCAACATCGCCGCGCGTACCGGCGATAAGTTCATTAACCCGCATCTCAATCGGTTGCATAAATCCGAACGAAGCCGCACCTGGCACTTCGGCTTCGAGCTTTTTCGACATTTCCTCGATCAGTTTTTCCTTCGACCAACCAGACTTCCATTCACCGATCGGATTGAGCATCACAAACACGTCGCATTGATTGAGACTCATCGAGTCAGTCGCAACTGCCGGAGCACCGCATTTAGAAACGATGGTTTTCACCTCGGGGAAAACCTTGAGCGACTTTTCGGCCTCGGTCGTCAATATCATTGATTGATTGAGCGAGACGCTTGGCAGAAGGATCGCCTCGATCAAAATGTCGCCCTCATCAAGACGCGGGATAAACTCTCCGCCGAGATACGGGAAAATGATGCCCGAAATGATAACCGTCGTCACCGCTATCGCCAGCACCTGAGCACGGAACTTCATCACGAACGCGAGCGACGGTTTGTAGATGAGTTTTGACCAACGGATGAGCGGACTCTCGGCTTCGGAAACCTTGCCGCGCATTATCAATGCCAGCATCGCCGGAACGTACGTCAACGACAAGATCAGCGAACCAAGTAACGCAAAGATCACCGTCAAAGCCATCGGCACAAACATCTTACCCTCGATACCGCGAAGGCTGAGGATCGGCAGATAAACGATGCCGATTATAGCCACGGCAAAAACGACGGGCCGTGCGACTTCGAGACAGGCTTCGAGAATGGTTCGTTCGGGCGGCTCTCGGGATTTTTCATGCTGGGCCTCCGCCCTCCGACGCACGACGTTCTCGACCATCACAACCGCACCATCAACGATCAATCCAAAATCAAGAGCACCGAGGCTCATGAGATTTCCCGACACGTTAAATATCCGCATCAGGATCGCCGCAAACAGCATCGAAAGCGGAATTATTGTTGCAACAAGCAACGCTCCGCGCCAATTACCCAAAAGCAAAAGCAATACAAAGATTACTAAAGCCGCGCCTTCGAGCAGGTTTTTCTCGACGGTCCAGATCGCCCGTTTCACAAGATCGGTGCGGTCGTAGAAAGGCTCGATCGTCACGCCTTTTGGCAAAGTTTTTCGAATCTCCTCGACCTTTGCTTTGACACGCTCGGCCACGACGCGAGAGTTTTCGCCCTTCAGCATGATCGCCATGCCGGAAACGATCTCGCCTTCGCCATTAGTAGAAACTGCACCTTGCCTAATACTTTGACCTTCGACAACTTCGCCAAGATCGCGTACAAAAACGGGAACGCCTTCCTTGCCTGTCTTGACAACGATATTGGTGATGTCCTCCATCTTTTCGACAAGCCCGACACCACGCAAAAGATACTGTTCAGCACCCTTTTCTATGTAACCGCCGCCCACGGTGCCATTATTCGCCATGACTGCATCGTGAACGTCGCCCAGGGTTAGTCCGTAGGACTGTAGTTTTTCCGGAGAGAGACGAACCTCATATTGTTTGCCGTAACCGCCATGCGAATTTACTTCTGTTACGCCCGGAACGCCCATTAACTGACGGCGAATATTCCAGTCATGGATCGTACGCAGATCGGTCGCTGTATAGTTGCTGCCAGGTTCCGCTTTCACCTCGTACTGATATATCTCACCAAGACCCGTCGCTATCGGTCCCATCTCAGGTGAACCAATGTTTGACGGAATCTGTTCACGAGCCGTCGCCATTCGTTCGAGAATAAGCTGACGTGCAAAGTAAATATCGGTCGATTCTTCAAAAACGATGGTCACGTTCGAGATACCGAACTTCGACACCGAACGAATTTCCTCGACGCCCGGAATGCCTGACATCGCGACTTCGATTGGGAACGTGATCTGTCGCTCGATCTCAAGCGGCGCAAGGCTCGGAGCGTTAGTTAACACCTGAACCTGAACGTTAGTTACGTCAGGCACAGCATCAATTGGTAAATTTATTAAACTGTATGCTCCCGCCGCCGCCATGATCGCGACGAGCAGGAGCACAACCAATTTCTGTGCAATGGAAAATCTGATTAGTGCGTTGATCATATTTTTAGTGATCGTCCCCCATCGCACCCTTTTCAAGCTGTGTCTTTAACGTAAAGCTGCCTTTAG
>JBOGOW010000513.1:0-2793 GCA_050748285.1 Pyrinomonadaceae bacterium | reverse complement strand
GGCATACACTTTAACCGCCAATTACGACGCCGCGATCTCGACATACTTGTCGGCAGCGATTTCGGAATCTGTACCGGAAGCAATAGCGACTGGTGGCTTTGCGGACAATTCCCGAATTGAACATGCCAAGGTCACCGAACTTCGGTACGGCGAAAACCCGCACCAGAAAGCCAAACTTTATTCCAAAGGCGATGGCCTCGGCATTGCAAACGCGGAGCAGCTTCACGGCAAAGAGATGTCGTTCAATAATTACGTCGATGCCGATGCTGCGTGGAATTTGGTTCAGGATTTTGACGAACGCGCAGTCGCGATAATCAAACACACGAATCCCTCGGGCATCGGAACTGGTAAGACAAACGAGGACGCATATCGACGTGCGCTCTCGACCGATCCGGTTTCCGCTTTCGGCGGCATAGTCGCTTTCAACAAAAAGGTCGAGACGGAAGTCGCAGCGTCGGTCATAAAAGTGTTTTCCGAAGTAATCGTCGCTCCGGATTACGACGACGACGCACTTGAGATCTTTCGCAGCAAGAAAAACCTGCGAGTTCTCAGGGCAAAAGGCGGAAACACGAACGGTAACGAGTGTGCCTCTCAATCTATCGAATACAAACAAATCTCCGGCGGCTTTCTTGTCCAGGACACCGACACGCATCGCATCAACGTCGCCGATCTCAATATCGTATCGAAGCGCCAGCCGACCGACGCCGAGCTAAACGCAATGCAGTTTGCATGGACTGTCTGCAAGCACGTTAAATCGAACGCCATCGTTTTTGCCAATGAGAATCAGACTCTCGGCGTCGGCGCCGGTCAAATGAACCGCGTCGATTCCGTTCGGATCGCGGCGATGCGTGCCGAGCGTTTCGATCTGCCGCTAAAAGGCTCGGTTCTTGCGTCCGATGCGTTTTTCCCATTCCGCGACAACGTCGATGAGGCGGCGAGGTTCGGCGTCTCGGCCATTATCCAGCCCGGCGGTTCGATCAAAGACGACGAATCGATAGCCGCCGCGAACGAGCACAACATTGCGATGGCCTTCACCGACATTCGCCATTTCAAACACTAATGGACAAACTAAATGCTTGACAATATGTTGTATTAGTGTTTAAACTATACCCAATTAGGACGACTGGAAAGAACGCTCGGGGGTTTTGATATTACGAAAACCAACGGGTTTTTGCGTTTTAATTACGACTTCAATTTGAGGAGATCTGAATATGAAAAACTTAATGGTTATTACGTTGTTGACCGCCTCGGCACTTTGGCTTGCAGCCTGCGGCGGAACGACATCGACCAACACATCGAATGCCGGCAACACGGCAAATGCAAATGCGACAAAAGCGGCGGCACCGACCAAGGAAGCTTTACTCGAAATGGACAAAAAGGCTAACGAGGCTTGGGTCAAGGGCGACGGCAAATATTTTGAAGGCTTTTTGTCGGACAAGTTTGTCTCGTTCGACCGCGGAACTCGCATGGGAAAAGCCGACGTGGCAAAGATGATCGGTGAGTTCAAATGCGACATGAAGAGTTGGTCGCTGGACGATCCGCAGATGGCAAAGATAAATGACGACACCTATGTGCTTAGCTATAAAGGCACCTTTGACGGAAGCTGCATCGGACCAGACGGTAAATCGGAGAAAATTCCCAGCCCGATACGTGCGGCAAGCGTTTATGTCCGAGACGGCGAAAATTGGAAAGGTGCATTTCACGGCGAAACCGCGATCATCGAACCAAAAGCCCCGGCCGCACCGGCTGCGGCTCTGGCATTACAAGAGCCAAAGAAAGAAGGGGCAATGAAAGACGATAAAATGGCCTCGAACGACGCGATGAAGGACGATAAAATGGCAGAATCAAAGCCAGTCACGGGCGACGCCAACACCGAGGCGCTTGTGAAAATACACACGTCCGGTTGGGAAGCCTGGAAGGCAAAGGACGCCAAGAAGCTTGAGGAGATCACAGCATCGAATCTTGCAAACGTCAATCCGGCGGGCATGTGGATCGGCACCAAAGCGGCCGTTATCAAGCAATGGACGGAGACAATGAAGTGCGAAGGCATAACCAGCGTCAAAGTAACGGACGGCGTCGCCACTGCGATCTCGCCAACGGTCGAAATACTAACCCTAAAGGGCACCGCGGACGGCACATGCGACGGGCAAAAGAATGGCCCGCTCTACCAGACCGCAGTTTACGTCAAGGAAGGCGACGCATGGAAACTCGCCTTTATGTTCGAATCGCCAGCCGCGTAAATTGTCTATTTGAATATTTACCTTTTGCCGGAGTGGTAACGCTCCGGCATTTTTATGCCTGTTTGACAAACTCGTCGAATCAAGAAGACGATTATAGCGGATTGCGCATTATAAAAAGCCAGGAAAAAATTCTATTTAAGTGCAAAGTTCAGCAGTGATGAAACCGAGGCGGCTTTGCCGCTACGGAGTTGCATCAAAACTCTTATAAATTGCCTCCAGCTTTAGCTGGAGGTTAGATTTTGGTAGATGCTCGGGCTTTAACCCTTGTGTTTGTCCGCGCTAAAGCAAATAGGAATTATTTTATCTTGTATTCGGCTAAAGCCTGTTCTTGCTGTCAACCGATTCCTTCAGCTAAAGCTGGAGGCAATTTAAAAGAAGAAAAAATAGTTTTGAGACGTCTGGTTCTAGAGATTTTTTGAATCAATATTGACATTTTATTTTTGGAGAAAATTTATGAACACGATCAAATACTTCGTTCTGCTATCGCTCGCTTCCCTTGCTTTCATAGTCTGCGGCGCGCCTGCGGGAAATGCACAAGCTGTGAACACTAACC
>JBOGOW010000512.1:0-2806 GCA_050748285.1 Pyrinomonadaceae bacterium | reverse complement strand
GATCATTCGGATTCAAACAAATGATCACGGTCGGCGAGAATTTCTTGCATTACAAGATCCTTTCCTCCATCGGTTCCGGCGGAATGGGCGAGGTTTATCTTGCAAAGGATAATCAGCTCGAACGCAAGGTTGCGATCAAGGTGCTTCGCAAGAAATTCAGCAAGAATGAAGACGGTCTGCTTCGTTTTATTAGAGAGGCAAAGGCGGCCTCGGCGCTAAATCATCCAAACATCATCACGATCTACGCGATCGGCGAATTCGAAGAGGCGAATTATATCGCCAGCGAATTTATCGACGGCAAAACCTTGCACTCGATGCTTGCGAATGGTCCGCTTTCGATCGGCGAAGTTCTCAATATTGCGATCCAGACCGCAGAAGCGATCGCGGCCGCGCATTCGGCAGGAATAATTCATCGCGATATCAAACCGGAAAACGTAATGGTTCGAAAGGACGGTTACGTAAAGGTTCTCGATTTTGGGCTTGCGAAATTAATTGAGAATGAGGTGTTTGCCCCGGATTATGAGGCCGTAACGCATCGGCTTGTGCAGACAAATCCTGGCGTAGTCATGGGCACAGTCTCGTATATGTCGCCCGAGCAGACGCGCGGCAAGGGCATCGATACGCGATCGGACATTTGGAGCCTCGGTGTTTTGATATACGAAATGATCGCCGGCGAACTGCCGTTTTCCGGCGACTCGACCAGCGACGTTATCGCCGCCATTCTTACCGGAAAACCGGAAGAACTTTCGCAATATTCCCCGGAAATGCCGAAAGAATTGGAGCATGTCGTCGAGAAGGCACTTCGCAAGGATCGTGAAGAACGCTATCAGGACGTAAAGGATCTGCTGATAGATCTAAAGGACATCCGCACCGAATTTAAAGGGAGCGGATCGAGCAATGGCAACGGCTTTTTCGCGACCGAAGCCGTGTCGCGCGGCGATACGACAGGCGAACCGGCGATGCGAGGAGTTTCGACGCGTTCGGTTTCGAATCTCGAAACGCGTTCGATCAGCGATATGTTTGTCACTACGCTGCGAGAACATCCGCGAGGTGTTATGGCCGGAGTCAGCGCTCTGTTTTTGTTGACGATTTTTGCAGCTTTGTTTGTTTTCTTGCGAACTCCGCAAGGGGAAGACGGATTTCAATCGCTTCGTTTTGCCAAGATAACTTCGTCAGGAAATGCCGAAGGCGGCAACGTCGCCGTCTCGCCGGACGGAAAATACGTCGCGTATGCGATCCGCGATGGTGCGAACCAAAGCCTTTCGGTAAAAAATGTTTCGACCGACAGCAGCATACAGATCGTTGCTCCCTCGGCTTCGCGATTTCGCGGAATTACATTTGACCCCGACAGCGGTTTTATTTATTACGTGATCTCGTCGCCGGACGGTCTGACCTCGATCAATAGAATTTCCGTGCTCGGCGGCGAATCTCGACAGCTCTTAAATGATGCAGACGGCCCGGTCACATTTTCACCAAAAGGGGATCGATTTGCATTCATTCGAAATGACCGCGTATTGCTGAGTGCAAATTCCGACGGCAGCGATTTGGAAGAAATATCGAAAGCTGCGGATGGCGAAGTCTGGTGGCTGCCGAGTTGGTCGCCGGATGGAAAAACGGTCGCGGTCAGAAATTACACAAATGCGAACAGTCGAGCAGAATTGATCGGCATCGATGTTGGGACAAAAGAGCGGCAGAAGATCGGTTCGGGCAAATGGCTGTCGATAAGCGGTTTGGCATGGAATTCGGATGGTCGCGAGTTGAAACTAAGCGGGCGCGATTCGGAAACTGAGTTATCGCAGATCTGGTCGGTTTCATTTCCCGACGGCAAACTGACCCGCATTACAAACGATCCGGGCAGTTATCAAGGGCTAAGCGTATCGGCGGATGGGAAAACCGCGGTCAGCATTCAGCAAAACCGATTCTCTAATATCTGGGTCGCGGAAGCTTCCGATATTGAAAATCCAAAGAAGGTCACGACCGACGTCGGCACCGATGACGGAATGTCCGGTGTCGCGTTGAGCCAGGATGGTTCGATAGTTTACACAGCACGCGCTACGGGCACGCAGGATATTTGGAGCGTCGATGCGGACGGGAAAAACAAGCGTCAACTCACGGAAAATGCCGGTAAGAATTTTCAGCCGTCGTTTTCAACCGATGGACGAACTATCGTTTTCACGTCCTATCGCTTGGGCAGCCTTGATATTTGGCGCATGGATCGCGACGGCAGAAATCCGATTCGCTTGACGGATTTTCCGTCGAACGAATCGCGTCCGTCGTTTACCGCTGATGGAAAATGGATCGTGTTTCAGCGGAGCGGCGATGATGGATTAAATTCGATTTGGAAAATGCCGATCGGCGGAGGCGAAGCGGTGCAGATTTCCCCGACGGGAACATCCCGACCCAGATTGTCGCCGGATGGACTTTCGATAGTGTGCCAAGTCGATTCTGATGCAGGTAAAAAGATAGCGATCCTTTCGGTCGAGAATGGTGCCGAGATCAGGAAATTTGATTTTCCGCAGATCACGGCCGCTTCGGTTTTCGATTGGTCGAGCGACGGCATTTCGCTCATATATATAAACCGGCTCGATGGAGCATTTGAAGTTTGGAGTCAACCGTTATCGGGCGGATCGCCGCGTCGCCTTGCACGTTCAAAGGGTGACCGGATCTACAATTTTGACGTTTCCGAAAACGGAAAAGAACTGGTATTCTCGCGTGGAACCGAAAGTTCTGATGCGATAATGATAAGCGGAATTCGGTGACCTCGAATTCTTTCGATCTTTATTGTCAACTGTCGCCATGATTGAAC
>JBOGOW010000511.1:0-2811 GCA_050748285.1 Pyrinomonadaceae bacterium | reverse complement strand
GGCCGTATACGTTTGGGCATCGAAAACCTTTCGGTGACTAAAATCTAGAATCCTTGAAACAGATTTTGTTTGTTGAAAAAAGCCTCTTAGAGATTCACCGGCTAACGATGTGAAATAATTATTCGGCGTAATGTACGCCAACTTACCGGAGGATCTTAATAATTTGAAACCAAGCTCAAAGAAAGCAAAGTACAGGTTGAACGTGCCGCCCTTGACTGTATCCCAGCTCTTTGCCAAGAAGTCCCTGTTGTCGTCGGATAAATCCTGAAACTTTACATATGGTGGATTACCGACGATGTTATCAAACGTATCTTTCCATTCTGTACGAAGACTGTCTCGGTGAAAAAGATTAAAGTCCTTCTCTACCAATAGTTCTCCGTTTTCAAGAGCCATCGCCGATAAGACAAGTTTGGTGCGTTCGATGTTGTATTCTAGAATGTCCGCCCCGAAGATATTCTCACGAACTATACTCCGAACTGATTTGCCGTATTTCTTTTGATAGAAGTCAACAAGACCAGCCAAAAAAGCTCCACAACCGCAACTAGGATCAAGATTTCGATCATTGGCGTCGGGAGACAAAGTTTCTACGATGAAGTCCACAATATAACGTGGCGTAAAAAAAGCACCGTTTAGCTTTTGATCTTCTTCTGGAATTAGGACCTCAAGAAGGTTCGCAAGTTCTCTAGCATCCGAAATGTTGTCGAGCCACATTTCGACGAACTCCGTGCTGTGAGAATGAAAAGAGACGGTAGGAATAGCTGTTTCTTCGAAACTATGGTCTTGCAAAAATCTACGAATAACTGCTCCTTCTACTGCGTTAGTACCGTAGTTGCCGACCAATTGTTTGAGCTTGACGCGGTCAATCATTATGCTGAATTCTAACATACGGTATGATCGATCAACCACTGCTTCAATGTCTAGGTGTTCGACGAGCGTCCCGGCTTTAACGACTGTTCGGGATTCACTGCCAGTGACCGATCATTCAGATCAAAGGTGCCGCCGAGGATGATCCCGTCGAAAGAACGCGGTCAGGCACGCGATTGTGCGATTTCGGCGAGCTAAATTAAAGTTTCGATCAGCAGGCGGAAGCGCTTCGATAGTTTGCGGGCCTGCGGAGACGTAGCCTCAAAGAATATTTTCATTATGCCGGAAAAGCCTTGCGTTCTCGCAAAAAGGCGGGCGATGCACGATGCAAAATACCTGTGCAATTCACAGGATGCACGATCAAGAAAACGCGGTGAAGAGTTTATAAGCGAGCCACAAAGCAGAATCCACAATGAACGATCTGGAAGGTACAGTGATCGATGCAGCGGCCGCGCGTTTGGGCGGTCGGGCGCCGGGCATTTGATCGACGGTAGCGATGATGGTCGATCTGCCGTCGGGCGTGATCTTGCGGACACGCGGCATCCACGTTGTGCGATCGTCACCGGCGTCATGCGTGAACTCGAGCACGTAAACGATGTCGCCGAAGAGGGCAATGTCTGTCGGTGCCCACGGGCTTTCAAGCTGCAGGATCGTTGCAGCCTTCCCATCGGGCGTGATCTTTAGCACGCGGGCGTCAGCCGCGTCGGCAACATAAACCACGCCTTTAGGATCAACTTTCAATCCTCGCAGGTACGGCCGGCTGTCAGAACCGGGAATCGCGCGCCCCGTCGAAAGAGCGGCAACCGTCGTAACGGTCGAAACCTCACCACGTGAGCTGATCCGCCGGACTGCGTTGTTCTCGGTGTAATAGAGTGAACCATCGGCGCCCGTGGTGATGCCGTTTATCCACCCCAACGGCGTTCCGGCCGCAGAGCGTCCCAGTGTCGCGAACGTGGACGTGGTTCCAGTAGGCGTGGTTCGCAATATCCGCACATTCGTTTCGCCAACCGACGGGTAATACAGGCTCCCGTCCTGGCCGATCACGAGCGGAAAATCGGTCGAGATGAGCAGCGTGGGATTTGCACCCGCGGCGGTAATTACCCAGTCGCGTCCCGGGTCCGTCGGAACGCGTGCCTGCGTGAACCGGTCGCTCGGGTCCATCGCGATCCAGTGATTTCTGAGCGGGGAAATATGCGACAAAGCGCTTTTGGTGTCGATCTTCCACAAGCCCGAACCCGTGTCAAGGAAATATACCTGCCCTCGTGCGTTCGTGAGTATCCCAGATCCCGGATGAGCAAGAATGGTAACCGCAAGTAACAAGCCAGCAAAAATACCAAAAATGATCCGACGCGAGGCGTTCATGTTTTTTTCCTCCGCAGACGCTAACGATCGACGATTGACAGTTCTTGCAATTATACACCTGCTGCGCAATTGTGCCCAACCTTTGGTCATTCGAATCAAAGGAAGAGCCTTTTCTGTCGATAGGAGGGCTTGGATATGCGGGATGGGCGTGGAGAAGGTTGGGGTGGTTCGGACGAACTTTTGCGTAACTGAATTCAAAAAACGCATATTTAAGTGGCGAAAACACGTATTTAAATATGCAAATCGCGGATTTAAGTGCGGAAAACGTAGTTTTAAGTGATGAAAACGCGCACTATACCGCGAAATACACGAAATACACTAAAAGTGGTGATTGGTAAGCGGTAAACGGTAAGCGTCCTTGCGTGCCAGCCGACGAAGGCGGCTCCGAAGAATCCAATCGCGACCGCTCGCGGTTCTGACAATGCGACAGGCAAAGGTGCCTGCTGCTCCAGTCGTGTAGTATATTCCAATCCAGAAATGATACTGAAAGGAGGATCAGGGGATGGAGTTGCTGGGCAGGTTGAATTTGTGTTCATAGATGTTGTTAAAAAGTTTAATTTTCGCATTGTTCAAGAGTTTGGCAGA
>JBOGOW010000510.1:0-2818 GCA_050748285.1 Pyrinomonadaceae bacterium | reverse complement strand
ACCGACATCTGCGTGGCAAGATTCGAAAGATTTCGCGGCGTCAGAAATATAGATTCCGTCGCCCAATGGAAATACAGCCAGATGCCTGCGAGGACGGCGATCATTATGTACGCACGAAGCGATGATGCCGTGAATTTTGTTTTTTCTATTTCGGTCATTCGAATACTTTTCTTCGGAAAAACTGAAAACTCAAATGTCAGAGGTCGCGGCGGACATTACTTTTTCCGCGGTTGCAACGCCACGGGTGAATTCGGCGGCGATCCTGCCGCGGTTCAAAACGATGACGCGGTCGGAAAGGCCTAAAACTTCCGGCAATTCCGAAGACACCAGTACGATCGCCAATCCTTCTTTTGCGAGCATGTTGATCTCGGAATAGATTTCCTGCTTTGCACCGACGTCGATGCCGCGCGTCGGTTCATCGAGAAAAAGCACCTTCGGTTTTGTAAGCAGCCATCTTCCCAAAACGACCTTTTGCTGATTGCCGCCCGAAAGTGTTCCGGTCCCTGCCAACGGCGAATTTGCCCTGATATTCAATGTTTGCATTGGCCCGCGAACTGCCGCCGTTTCACGCAAACGATTTGTCAGAAACCGGCCCGAAATCGGTTTCAATCCCGCGAGCGTCATATTGTCGGAAATTGTTTGATCGAGGATCAGGCCGTATCGCTTTCTATCTTCCGTAACAAAACCGATTCCGTTTGCAATTGCATCGGCGGGTGAATTTATCGTCCGACGGATTCCATCGACATACATCTCGTTCGTAGTTTTCCCTGTCCAAGCTCCGAAAATCGTGGTCATCAATTCGGTTCGCCCCGAACCCATCAAACCCGCGATGCCGAGAACCTCGCCCTTTCGAACCGAAAACGAAACGTCGTCAACGACGCGAACATCCGGCCGTTCGACGGAATACGCCGTAACGCCGCGAACCTCAAGCGCGGTGTCGCCGAATTCATGGGTCGAGACCGGAAAAATTTCACCTACTTCACGACCGACCATCTCCGCGATCACCTTGTCTTTTGACAAATCTGACGCGTGATGCGTGCCGACCGTGCGCCCATCGCGCAAAACGGTTACGCGGTCGCTCATTCGAAAAACTTCTTCTAGCTTATGCGAAATGTAGATCAGCCCGACGCCGCGTTTTTTTAATTTTGCAAGAATTTCGAATAGAGTCTCAACTTCGGATTCGGTCAGGGCGGCCGTCGGTTCGTCCAAAACAAGTATCTTTGCATTTTGCGAAAGCGCCTTTGCGATCTCGACGAGCTGCTGCCTGCCGATTCCCAAACTTCCGACCGCCGCACGCAGGTCGATATCCAAATGCAGATCGCGGAGCAGCGTTGACGCCTCGTGATAAAGTTTTGGCCAATCGATCATGCCGAACCGCGATGGTTCGCGGCCGAGGAAAATGTTCTCGCCAACGGTCATTTCCTTAACGAGCGAGAGTTCCTGAAAAATGATCGCTATTCCGGCGCTTTCCGATTCACGAACGCTGCGAAAATGCTGCACGGAATCATCGATCAAAATTTCCCCGCCGAATGTTCCTGCCGGATATACCCCTGAAAGCACTTTCATCAATGTCGATTTTCCGGCCCCGTTTTCGCCGACAAGCGCGTGAAATTCTCCCGATTCCAGCGTAAAGCTCACGCCGTCAAGCGCAAGTACGCCCGGAAATTCCTTGACGATGTTTCGCATTTCGAGAAGCGGCATATTGGCTGCGGAGTTAAGGACGGCGTCTTCAAATATTAGCACAAGATTTTCAGCAGCACGGAATCGACCGTCAAAATATAGTTTCATTCGAAACTTAAAAAATCGCGATAATTGACACATCCGAAACCTTCGCCTTAAACTGTCCCAATGAGCGAGAATGGTCAGAAGAAAAAGATAGACAAGATCGAAGCAGAAACTTCCGAAATCAAACGGCGATTGATGCAATTGGAATTTCAGCATAAAAAAGACATTGCGGAAGCCGAAAAACGGTTTAACGCACGAGATAACATGATACAAAAGCGTCTCGACCACCTTTCAAAACTTGCTGGAATAACATACGAGGAAATGGAGTTTCTCGATGAAAAACTCGTCGGTGCCGGCAGAGAGCTTGCAAAGCCAAGAAAACATTCAACAATTTCATGAAAAAATGGTCGTCTTATCGAATTTGAAGCAATCCGTTGTTCCAATTGGATTTCACTCGTATAATCGACCACATGCCTGAATCCACAGCCATCGAGTCCGTTTTGCATGAAAACCGTGTCTTTCCACCTCCGCCCGAATTCGCCGCTGACGCACATCTTAAAAGTTTCGAAGAATACGAAAAGCTTTATAAAGAAGCTGCCGCGGATGTGCCCGCGTTTTGGGCAAAGCAGGCTGAACAGCTTGATTGGTTTAGAAAATGGGACACGGTTTTGGAATGGAACGAGCCGTTTGCAAAATGGTTTGTCGGCGGGAAGATCAACGTTTCGCATAATTGCCTCGACCGGCATCTGGCGACAAATTGCAGGGACAAGATCGCGTTTATTTGGGAAGGCGAACCGGGCGAACAGCGGACGCTTACTTATTTGCAGCTTCATTGGGAAGTTTGTCGCTTTGCGAATGTTTTGAAAAAACTTGGCGTCGAAACGGGCGACCGCGTCGCTCTTTATATGCCGCTTGTGCCGGAGCTTGCGATCGCAATGCTCGCCTGCACGCGGATCGGTGCGACGCACACAGTTATCTTCGGTGGTTTTTCCGCAGATGCAATTGCAGACCGCGTAAATGACTGCGGCTGCAAGCTAATCGTAACTGCCGACGGTGGTTTTCGCCGAGGAAATGAGATCAAGCTAAAGCCGGT
>JBOGOW010000509.1:0-2825 GCA_050748285.1 Pyrinomonadaceae bacterium | reverse complement strand
GAATAGTGGAAATCTATTATTCGCTTTTCGTTATTCCATATTCACTATTTGGGACCGGATTTCCTATTGCCTAATCAGGGATTATGAAATTCGTGATTTCATAAGTTGAACTTCGTCTGTGGTTCGTGCAAACATACCAACGAAACGGATGGACATCAATCAACTCGAAGTGCTGGTTGCGATCGCAAAGGAGCGAAGCTTTTCGCGTGCCGCGGTTTTGTTGGGGCGAACTCAGCCGGCTGTGAGCCAGTCGATCAGCAGATTGGAGCGCGAGCTTGGCGAAACGCTCTTCGACCGCTCGTCAAAAGACGGAACGTTGACGGCATCCGGCGAAATACTCCTTGAACATGCCCGCCAGATCATAAACCTTCGGCAAAATGCGGCGTCGGCGATCAAGGAGCTTCACAATCTGAAATTCGGCAAACTTACATTGAGTGCGAACGAGCACACCGTATTTGCGATCTTGCCGATCATCTCAAAATTTCAGGAATCGCATCCGAACGTTAAAGTTGAGGTGCGTCGCGGCGTCGCGAGCCGAATACCGGAAGAGATCATTCTGCGCGAGGTCGAGCTTGGAGTGTTGTCCTTTAATCCGAAAGATGACGCTCTTCATTCTGTCGGTATCGGATCGGATGATCTGGTTCTCATCGCACCGACGAAGCATGCTTTTGCAAAGCGGCAATCAGTACGGTTAAGCGAACTCGCGTCTCAGAGATTTATAGCCCACAATGCGAGGTCGCCATATCGACAGCTCGTGATCGAGACGTTCGAAAAGCACAAAACGAAACTAAATATCGTTGTCGAACTGCCGTCGCTGGAGGCGATCAAGCGAATGGTTGAATCGGGCGCAGGTGTTGCTCTCGTTCCGCGCCTTACGGCCGCGGCTGAGATCAAAACCGGTATTCTCGCCGGGATCAGAGTGCAGGAACTGCAAATGCGGCGCGACCTGAATATCGTTTATCGGAAAAACGCGGTTCTGTCTCATGCCGCAAATGAATTCCTTTCGATTGCCTCCGAAAAATGATGTATAAACGTCTTTCAGACAAAGGTTTTTCCGCTTTTCGTAAATGAAGACGTTCGAAATTTGCGATTTAAAGTTAGAATAAAAAGATAACGCTGCATTTCATTTGAGGACGGCTTTGACGGATCGATGGAAATTCGGGGAGATATCGACCGGATCGAATCGACGCCGTAACATTTTATGTTTGAACAATTTACATTGGGCATCGAAGAAGAATTTCAGATCGTCGATCCGAAAACACGGGAGTTGAAATCCCACGTCGCGGAGATCCTCGAAGAAGGCAAACTACTTCTCGGCGAAAAGATCAAACCGGAGATGATCCAGTCGATGATCGAGGTCGGCACCGGCGTCTGCGCGAATATCCAGGAAGCCCGCGAAGATATTACGACCCTGCGCTGTATTATTTCTAGCCTTGCGAAAAAGAAGGGAATGGAAATCGTTGCGGCATCGACTCACCCATTTTCGAAATGGTCGGAACAGGAAATTTACGATGGCGACCGGTATAAACTGCTCGTTGACGAGCTCCAAATGGTCGCCCGTTCGCTGCTGATCTTCGGCGTTCATGTTCATGTTGCGGTTGCCGACGTCGAAAGGCGCATCCAGATAATGAATGCGGCCCGATACTTTCTTCCGCACATTTTGGCAATGACGACTTCATCGCCATTCTGGCTTGGTTTTAATACCGGATTGAAATCGTATCGTTCCGAAGTATTCAAAAAATTTCCGCGAACCGAAATCCCGGATCATTTTGAATCGTTTCAGCAATTTCAGAGCTATGTTGACCTGCTTATAAAAATGAACTGCATTCAGGATGGGTCGAAACTGTGGTGGGACGTGCGGCCGCATCATCTATTTCCGACGCTTGAATTTCGAGTTTGCGATATTCCTACACGAGTTGACGACACGATCGCGATCGCCGCGTTGTTTCAGGCGATCGTCGCAAAGCTGCATCGGCTAATCGATAGTAATCTAGGATTCCGTATTTACCACCGAAGATTGATCCTCGAAAATAAATGGCGTGCGATCAGATACGGTCTTGACGGAAAGCTGCTCGATCTTGGAAAGCAAAAAGAAGTTCCCGTAAAAGACCTGATCCGCGAACTGCTTGATTTCGTTGATGAAGTGGTAGATCCCCTGGATTCGCGAAAAGAGATCGAACATATTCATACCATACTTGATCGCGGAACAAGCGCCGACGAGCAGCTCCGCGTTTACGAGGAAACCGGCGGCGATTTTAACGCAGTTGTCGATAGGCTGATGAAGAACACGCTCGAAAATGTTCCTGAAAAGTGTTTCGATTGATAGGCGAAAGAGTAGCGATTTTCCCTTTTAGGTACTTTTCTCGCCGCGCACTCTAACACGATTTTCGTCGACAATCCAAAGGCAATGTTCGACATCTTCTTGTTCCAGCAATTGTCTCAAGCGGCTGACTGCGTCCAATACATGTGGTTTGTCCTGCCATAGTAGTCGAAAAACGATCAAGCCATGAAATTCTTGTGGCGGGTATGTGCGGACATCAGCAAAATCTAAATCCAACGTCAGCAACGCACGACGCTCTTCTCTGCATACATTTATGATCCGAATATCTGATTCGCCTACGAGGCTTTGATCAAAGACGGTGACCGCATCATGTCCGAACGAACGAAGTATATCTGCCGCCTCAGAAGGCATGTTTTCATCAATTTTGAAGAGTTCGTGTCAAAAGTTGTGGAAATAGATTTTCGCATCCTTGTTTGCCAAAGGTTTTAAATCCGGTTTTTTAAGGGAGATTGTCTGGTAGTTTGACCTCCTTTAGTTTTTCGGG
>JBOGOW010000508.1:0-2828 GCA_050748285.1 Pyrinomonadaceae bacterium | reverse complement strand
AAATAAACCTCGCCATACAGATCTTGATGCAGAGTGTTATGGCCGCCTTTGCCGTATTTCAGGATGAGCGGCGTTGCCTTGGTTTGGCCTTTGGCATGGCAAAGATCAAGCAGATCGCTAAAGCTGGACGGAAACTTTTTGTCGATTCGCAATTTATCCATCCAATTGTTTGTAACCGGCGCAAGTTTCGGATAAACCAGTTTGCGAATTGCCTGAATTTCCTCCGGCAGCGGATAATCAAAATACTTATATTCGCCCAGTCCAAAACGATGCCGCGCCATTACGACCGTTTTCCGAAAACATTTTGAATCATCGTATTTGCCGATCAAACCGTCGCACAACGCAGATGGAAATATATTCGATATGTGTGCATAGCCGCGCGCATTCAAATCCGCCGAAACAGAAGACCAATCGATTTCCGATAATTTCTTATTCAACCCGCTTTTCTGTTTTACCATGGCACTTCTTCACCGAGATGAATAAATTTACCGGTAAAGCCGTCGGATGGAAGCATTGCTAACGCCACCGAGGTCTTCGCGCCGTCCTCGACCGGCATCGGCCCCTCGTGATTATTCATATCAGTTGCTACATATCCCGGATGAGCGGAATTGACTTTGATCGGAGTGTCGCGCAGTTCGTATGCAAGATGAATCGTGTAAGCATTGAGCGCGGTTTTCGACGCATCGTAGGCCGGAACTTTGAAATGATAAAAGTCGCCGTCCGGATCGCTGTGGATCGACAATGACCCTAAAATACTAGACAGATTTACGATTCTGCCGGCATCCGATTTTTTGATGAGAGGCAAAAGCGTTTGCGTCAGAGCGATTAAGTTAAAGAAATTTGTTTCAAAAGTTCTGCGGTATGTCTCGACAGGTGTTTGACTTGTCAAAGCTGACTTTCCGTCTTCGAATTGGTCAGCCAAAATTCCCGCATTGTTTATCAGAATGTCGAGCCATCCAAAATTTTCTTCGATAAATTTGTATGCGGCTTCGTGCGTTTTCACATCATCTACATCGAGATGTAAAAACTGTACATCCAGACCCTCAGCTTTCAGTTTGTCTGCGGCTTCTGTTCCACGAACTTTATCGCGAGCAGAGAGCAAAACTGTCATTTCCTGCTGAGCTAACTGTCGTGACGTTTCAAAACCAATACCTTTGTTCGCACCCGTTACAAGAGCGACTTTATTTTTGTTTTCTTTCATTTTTTTTTACCTATTTCGACCGTTCGGTTTCCAATAATTGTTTTTTTCGTTCAATGCCCCAACGATAGCCGCTAAGTTTTCCGTTGCTGCCGATGACGCGGTGGCACGGAATGACGACGGCAACGCGATTGCTTCCGCATGCCTGGGCAACGGCACGAACCTTCTTTTTATCGCCAAGCTGTTCGGCAATTTGACTGTATGAAACGGTTTCGCCATACGGAATTTTTCGGAGCAATTCCCAAACCTGCATTTGAAATGCCGTCGCCTGAATATCCAGCGGCAGATCGAGTCGTTTCTTTTCACCGGCAAGATGCTTTAGTATCGCATCGACAAAATCTTTCAGTACAAAGGCGTCTTTTACGATCTCGGCGTTCGGAAATTCCTTTTTTAGATTTTTTTCGAGAGTCTTGTCATCGTCGGCGAACGCGACATTGCAAAGTCCTTTGATCGTCCGGGCAACCAGTATTCGGCCAAGCTCGCAGTCGGTTATTGCAAAATTGATTTTCATTCCCTGCCCGCCTTTTTTATATGTCGAAGGCGTCATTCCAAGATCGGCTGACGCTTTTTCATAAAGCCGACTGCTCGACCCGAAACCTGCGTCGTACATCGCGGTCGTTACATCGCCGCCTTCCCTCAATTCATTCTTGAATTTTTCCATTCTCTTTGCCTCCGAATATTTTTTTGGGCTTACGCCGATGATCGCTTTAAAACTTTTTTGCAAATGATACGAGCTAAGACCAATTTCGGCTGAAAGGTCGTCGAGTGAATATACGTTGTCCGATTCGAGCAGTTCACACGCGAGCATGATCTTTTCAATTTGCGGGTCGATCGAAGTTGCGTTTCGCGGTTTGCATCGCAAGCAAGCCCGAAGGCCCGCGCGTTCCGCTTCTCGCAAAGTTGCAAAAAACGCCACATTCTCGCGTTTGGGCGTCCGAGCCCTGCACGACGGTTTGCAGTATATTCCCGTCGTTTTCACACCGAGATAAAAAGTGCCGTCAAAACGCGCGTCGTTGGCTTTTACCGCGTTCCATAATATTTCTGTATCCATGTTCACAAGTTTATCCGTCCCCGAAAATGAAATCTATCCGAAAATTGCGGTAGAATTTATTTATGGGCGCAATCGTGCTTTTCGACGGTGTGTGCAATTTTTGCAACGGTTCAGTCAATTTCGTGATCGAACGCGATAAGGCCGGATATTTTAAATTTGCACCGCTGCAATCGGAGATCGGCGAAGGGCTTGCGGCGAAATACGGTATTGAAAAGGTCGAAACCGATTCTGTGATCGTCATCGAAAACGATCGGGCATACACGCATTCCTCCGCAGCGCTGCGGATCGTGAAACGATTGGATGGTATCTGGTCGTGGTTTTACATATTTATTATCATACCGAAACCGATCCGCGATATTTGTTACAAGTTATTTGCCAAATATCGATATAAACTTTTCGGCCGGCAAGATGCGTGCATGATGCCAACGCCAGAAGTGCGTGCAAAATTTTTATGACTGGAACGCAGGCATCCCTGCCTACGTATCCCGTTTGGATCGCCCGACCGTGAGGGCGGCCGAAAATTTATGCACAAGCCCGCGCGTTAGCAAGGGCGATATGCTCAAGTTGAATGTTTCGCCC
>JBOGOW010000507.1:0-2829 GCA_050748285.1 Pyrinomonadaceae bacterium | reverse complement strand
GAATAACGCTGTTCGAGGTCTGTATTGCCGCAGCCGAAATGGAGAAACGCGATGTTCTTTTAAGCTCTTCAACTAGCTTTACCGTGGATTCACGCAAATATTTGAATGCCGCGCCAATACTTTGCCGAGCCGTGTTCTCACGACTGCTGCTGTCCTCAATGTCCTTGTCTTCGCCTTCGCCACCCAAGTCCTTTCTGATCTTTTCAACAGCTTTTTCGAGAGTTTGAAGTTTTTCCAGATCCTTTTGCGAAAAGGATTCGGTCTTTGAAAACGAATCTTCAAGTTCCTGCGAGAGTTTCAGAACCTCATTGCCGCGTTCGAGCAGTTCGTCATGCTCTTTCTTGCGTCTGGAAATTTGCTGTTTTAAGACCATTTCACCGAAAGACTTTGTCTGTTCATCTTTGTCATCCCGAGGATCGGTCCGGTTCAATGGCGATTCGTTTTGGCCGTAGATCGGGGCGGAAGCAATTAGGAATAACGCAAACATTAACGCCGCAAAGATGAATGCGGAAAAGCGGTATGGACTTAAGCGGGTTAACTTATTCATTAACAACTTCTTTGTCATCCGGAGATATGCCGGTTACGATCTCTATCAATTTCACTAAAAATTCATCCTCGGCAAGCCCGGAGCTCCGCACGTTGACCCATTCCGAAATCAGCCCGTTGCCGGAACGGCCTTCTACTTTGGCGATCACCGTAACCTTATTCTGAATCCCGTCTATAGACTGTACCTCGATCGTCAGGCTGTATTGAGCCCGCGACCATGCGTCGTCAGCGAATTCAAGAACGCCATAGCGTTTCAGCTCGGTTCGTGAAATAACGGGACCCTTGCCGATCACATATGGCTGGGTAACAATGATCCCGTCTGCGGGGCGCGACGACAACTCGTCGATCACCAGTTTCTTCTCTTTGATCGCCTCGCGGATATTTTCGATCAGCACGTCGCGGCGGGCATTCAGCTTGTAGGGATTTTCGAGCCGGTCACGCACCTGCGTTTTGCCTTTGCCCCAATCGAAACTTCGCGTTGCGTCGTTCGGTCGCGAAACGGTCTTATTACCCTCGCCTTTTATATTTTCGGTTTGGGTATCTATGCCCTTTTGACCTGCGACGGTTATTACGGCAATCAAAGTGAGCGTAAAATATGTGAAAAAGCTCTTCATTTTGTTCATTCGAATGGCCGTATTCTGTGATGTTTCTCGCTTCAAAAAGGTTGTGAAACTCTATATCTATTATTTCAGCTTCGCGTTTTGTAATTCCCAAAGCATTAGATGCTTTAAGTATGAATGATAGGCCGCAAATGCGGCAATACAAAATCCCGGAAAGCCATCGAGAAATCCGGCTTTGAGGATGTAAGATCGAATAAAGGCGGCCGGCCCTGCGATCGCGGTTCCTATTGCTGTGGTGCGCCGTCCATTATCGAACATATGTTTTGCCGCAAGCGGAGCATATCGCTCACCGATCATTTTGTGATGGTGCGCCGCGCTGTCAACGCTGTAATGCAAAATTTCTCCGTGTAATTTGCCGGTCGTCGCGCCATCGTGCATTATTACCGATTCATGGATAGGCCGTCTGTTCCATGAACCCTTTCGCCGATTGAAAAAGCGAAGCTGACGGTCGGGATGCCAACCGGAATGTCGGATCTCACGCCCCATGTAAATCGAAAGGCGCGGAGTCGCATAGCCGTCCAAGATGTCCGCATGGTTCTTAATTGCTTCGATCTCAGTCTGAAGTTTCGGCGTTACGCGTTCGTCTGCATCAAGGCTGAATATCCAATCGTGTGTAGCAGAGTCACTGCCGAACTGCTTTTGCTCCGAAAATCCCGGCCAATCGCGGACGATCACTTTTGCATTCATTGCGCGCGCGATCTCGACCGTGCGATCGGCGCTGTTCGAATCGATGACCAGGATCTCGTCTGCCCACGCTACGGACCTGAGCGCATCGGCGATCTTTGCTTCTTCGTTAAATGTAATTATTACGGCGGAGATCTGCACAACCGAAATTCTCTCAATTTTTCGCAGAAAAATGAAAGAATCACGGTTAGATTTAGCTATTTGTCATCTTTCGGCGATACGACATCGATGTTGTTGACACCCAAGGTTGTCGAAGTTGATCGATGAAGGTCGGCAAGGGCTTTGCTGTAATCGGTTTCGGCACGTATCTCCGAATTCCGAGCATTTGTAAGCGCATTCTCACGCTGGAACAAAAGAAATGTGGTCGAACGACCAGCATCGTAGAGTTTACGTTCACCATCAAGTTGAATTTCCGCACTTTCTCTTGCCCGACGTGCCGAGAGCACGCGCTGACGCGATGTTTCAACGGCCTGAACCGCATTCCGCACCTCAACAATAACGGTTTGTTCCTGTGCTCGGATTTGCGTATCGATCTGATTTTTTTGGATACGGGCGCCGGCCAAATTCGCTTTAGCTGTTTGATTTCTCAATGGGAAAGAGATCGTTACGCCAACTGAATAATTCGGCGCATCGCTCCGAAACATATTTCCCAATGAGCGGCCAAAGCTGCCGAAAAGGAAAGAGGGCTGTGCCGGAATATTGATCGTGGGATTGGCAACCGAGTTCAGGCCGATCACCGGAAGAGCGCGTACTTGATTGATGCCGTTCAACAATGCAAGATCACCCGTCGAAGTGAAAAGATTTGTAGTAATCGGATCGTTGTTTCCACTCCGCGAGAATCCGTCAAGCGAGAATGTCGTGTTCAGATCGATCTGCGGTTTTGTTTGATTTCTAAAATAATCGATGTCGATGCTATTTATGTCTTGGGCAAATTTTAGGCGTCGAAGCTCGTTGCGATTTGCCATTGCGTCCGTTATGG
>JBOGOW010000506.1:0-2836 GCA_050748285.1 Pyrinomonadaceae bacterium | reverse complement strand
CCATATAACACGAAAATTATTACGCGATGTTTCAAAAGTTTAGATGTTTTTGATGCTCAATTGCAAACAAATCGAGATGGCGATATCTCACAATCCCCACAGCTGCTCGAAAAAAGCTCACCATTTACTGCATTTTTGATGCGCGGCGCGGCCAATATGTTGGTAAACTTGTATTGGGCGAAATTCGTCCAAACCGCAAATGAGAGATTGGATTACCACAACAACTGAACAAACGGGCGTCGTTTCGACGAATGGGATGCTCCATTCAGGCTCAATTGCAGAACTGCGGCGGTCGGTCGAATCGGTGATACGCGGCAAATCGGAAACCGTGAAATTTGCACTCGTAACGCTTTTCGCCCGCGGCCATCTGCTTATCGAAGACGTTCCCGGAATCGGCAAGACGACGCTTGCCAATGCCGTGGCGCGTGCATTGGATCTTTCGATTCAGAGGATTCAGTTTACGTCAGACCTTTTGCCGTCGGACGTGATCGGCCTTTCTATATTCAATCAGCAAAGCGGCGATTTTGAATGGAAGGCAGGGCCGATATTTTCAAACGTCGTCGTTGCGGACGAGATCAATCGTGCAACGCCAAAAACGCAATCGGCGTTGCTCGAAGCGATGGCCGAGGAACAGGTTACGGTCGATGGCGTTTCGCGCCAATTGCCGCTGCCGTTCATCGTGATCGCAACGCAAAACCCTTCGGAGCATCACGGCACGTATCCGCTGCCCGAATCACAGCTTGACCGCTTTATGCTGCGGCTTCACATGGGTTATCCGGGAATCGAGGATGAACGGCGGATATTGCGTGATCGCGAAAAAATTAATCCGCTTATGGAAATCGAGCCGGTGCTGTCGCAGCGTGATGTTGCCGATATTCAGGAATCGGTTACAAAGGTTCGGTTTGATGAATCGCTGGTGGATTATTTGCTGCAAATTGTCGCGGCTACGCGAAAAAGCGATTCGCTTGAGCTCGGGATTAGCCCGCGCGGCTCGCTTGCTCTATTTCGCTCTGCACAAGCGCTTGCGTTGATCGAAGGCCGCGAATACTGCATCGCTGACGACGTAAAGAATCTCGTTCTGCCGTGCTTTGCACATCGCCTGATAGTAAGCTCGCGGGCATCCGGTTTAAAGAGCCGAACGCGTGAGGCCGAAGAAGTTTTGGACGGCATATTGCAATCGGTTGCCGTGCCAATATAGTTGACAACGGTTCAGTCAAAAGTAATAATCTGCAACTTGCTCTTTAAAAATGTGAAACGTTTCGGGTGACAAGGGAAAGCCGGGTGAGAATCCCGCATGATCGCGTCACCGTGTGCCGATTTTGGATTTTTGGATTTTTGGATTGCGGATTGTTTTTCATTCCGCATTCCGCAATCCGCAATCCGCAATCGAGTGAGTCGGGCCACCTGCCCGGAGCGTTTTGCCAACCAGATGTTTCGCGAAAAAACATCGGCGGCAAACAAGGTTTGTATCGAATTGAAGCCCTGTATTTCCCGTCCGAGTTCGGACGTGAAATGCAGGGCGTTTTCGATTATGGTTTTCGGATTTTGGATCGGTGGAATGTAGAAACTAAATGAAGTTGTATGTCGGAAACAACAAACGTCGGATCTCGCGCGTGCTCCTAACGTTTATTCTACTGTCATTGTTTACAGGCTGCTGTGAGCGAGTCGCCCAGACCGATCAAGGAACTTTACCGGTTGAATCAGGCCGCATCGTTACTGACGATCTGGGTCGTGAAGTCAGCCTGCCTTTTAAGATAGAGCGAGCTATTTCACTCGCTCCGAGTTTGACGGAAATGATATTCGCGGTCGGCGCTGGTGATCGGCTTGTGGGCGTTACCACGTACTGTAATTATCCCGAAGAAGCAAAGGCGATCCGAAAGGTCGGCGATACGATAACGCCGAATATTGAGAGCATAGTTGCGTTGAAACCGGACGTTGTATTCGTTTCGACCGCGTCGCAACTTGAGGCATTCGCCAAGACGTTGGATGAGCAGGGCATCGCTGTTTATGTAATCACTGCAAATTCTCTTGAGGATGTTTATCAGAATCTAATTTCGCTAGGGGAGTTATTTTCGACGAGCGAAAGCACGGTGGAACTTGTTTCGCAACTAAAAAGCCGGACAGAAAATCCGTTTATTCCGTATTCAGGTTCACAGTTTGTGCCATTGCGAGTGTTCGTTCAGGTCTCGAATGATCCCCTTTTTACAATCGGAAAAGAATCATTTTTGACCGAAGTGGTTGAAAAGGCAAGTGGAGTTTCAGTCACTAAAGATGTACCCACAGCTTATCCGAAACTCAGCAAAGAAACCGCGCTTGCTCTGAATCCCGATGTGATCATTTTGTCCGACAGCGAGGATAATAAAGAGCCAAACGTTGTGTTCAAGGATTCACCCGCGGTAAAGAACGGAAGGGTTTATCGGATCAATGCGGATATTATCTCAAGGCCCGGTCCGAGACTGGTAGACGCGATCGAGCAGATCGCTGGATTTCTCCACGGTTACAAGAATTGAAAAATCGAATTGCGATCCCGGTTGTTTTGATAGTCACTTTGGCGGCGGCCCTTGCGGTTGCGCTGATGCTCGGCGCGGAACGAGTTTCGGTCTTTGATTTGACGGAACAGCAGCGGGCGATTCTATTTGACATTAGAATGCCGCGAGTTTTGTTGGGGGCGTGTGTCGGTGCAAGCTTGGCGGTTGCTGGTGCGAGTTTGCAGGCGTTGCTGAGAAATCCGCTCGCCGAACCATATCTGTTGGGAGTTTCGAATGGAGCGGCGTTGGGGACGATGCTGGCGTTTGTGTTTTTTGAAAGTTTTGGATTAGCGCGACCGATGTTGGCG
>JBOGOW010000505.1:0-2836 GCA_050748285.1 Pyrinomonadaceae bacterium | reverse complement strand
ATCGTTATCAAAGCCGGCAAACGACTTTGCCTTTTATGCTTGCGCGGAGAAAACGTCCGAGCGTTCGGCTGTCGGAGCTTTCGTCAGGGTTGGTGCCGATAAGCAGACAGCCGCCGTCAGAATCGACCGAATCGATTCGTTTAATGAGTTTTAGCCCTTTTTTATAGGGATGCTCGGCGAGGACAATATCGCCGGGGCTGATCGGCGATTTCGGGTCGATCAGTACGCAGTCACCCGATTTGAGCATCGGCAACATCGAATCACCCTCGACCAAAAACGCCTTCCGCCGGCCTAAAAAGTAAAGAACCCTATCTTTCCAATTTGCTCGACCAACTTCGCTTCTCATACCAAAGACGAGGCGGTCATAAAGAAGTATTGGGAAAAGATTTATCCACTAAATCACACGAAATAACACTAATATCATCGATGTTTGTTTTTGGTGTATTTTCCTGTGATTTTGTGGATATAAAATCATCCTCAACAATTTTTCAGACATCCTCGTAGGATTTCATTTTCACATGAATTTACGCAGCCGTGTACCAGGCGACATCGCGGTCTTTCGTCGCCCAAAAAATACCGTGGATTTTCTTTATCGCTTCCATCAGCTCATTCGCGTGTTCGAGACTAACCTCCACTTTTACGGCGGAACAAAGTTTTGCGGCCTTCCAGAATGTGTCGTGAAGATCGGGATATTTTTCGAGATGTGCCGGCTTGAAATAATCTGTCCAAAGGATCAAAAGCTCTTCCTTCGCAATGTGAGCCTGCTCCTCTTTGACAACGATATATCGTGTCAGCGTGTTTTGATAAGCGGCAGTCGCTTTGGCATCGCCGCCATCGGGCGCTTTAAGATCGAGTATCTTTTTGGTCATTGACAAGGCCGCTTCCGCTGCAACGCGGGCCGATGACGGATCGTAAATGCCGCACGGCGCGTCACAATGTGCCTCGGCAATTTCCATAAGGCCAAAATAATTTCGTTTCAATTTTTCTAACATTGTTTCTTCTCCTCCTTGATAAAAAAAGCATTTTTCATCTAACAAAATTAAGCGCGATCATGGCGTATCTTCGTCAGCCGGCCGCGGGCCGGCGTCCATGCCGGAAACGCTGACCTGGTTGATAACCTTTATGTGCAGATCGCCATTGACGCGGTTTTGGCAAGACAGGCGCGTGTTCGGCGCCAGATCCTCTTTTGTCGCCAAGACGGATTCTTCAGGCTGTCGCATTTCGCCAAGATCGCCGTCGATCACCTCAACGCGGCACGTGGTGCAACGTGCGTTGCCGCCGCAGCGATGCAGGATGTCGATACCCTGATCTTCGAGACAAAGCACGAGTTTTTTCCCGGCCTCGCATTCAAATTCCTTTAAGCCTTCTGCAGTTTCAGCTTTTATATTTGGCATTTATTCCTCTCTATTGGTTTCCTATCTTGACCTTTTCACGGTTTTGGCTGATTGCTACAAACGTAACTTCCGCTTCCGTTACTTTAACCTTTTGGCCGTGCATTCCAAAACGCTCGGCTTCGACATCGACGTGGATCGTTATCGACGTGCGCCCGACCCGCAGCGTCGTCGCATAAAAGCTTACGAGGTCGCCGATATAGACCGGTTCGTGAAATATAATCTCTTTCATTGCAACGGTTACAAAGCGGTCGTGCTTCGTGTGCCGCACCGCCTCAACACCGCCGGCAACGTCGATATAACTCAAAATAACGCCGCCAAAAACCGTCCCATGGGCATTCGTATCACGCGGCATCATCGTCAACCGTATCGCCGCATCGCGTATCGCTTCATTTTCCATTTTTCTTCTTCCACTATGTGCCCTCCGTGGAGGCTCTTTGTGTCCTCTGTGTTAAAAGCTTTCTTAAGCACAAAGACCACAGAGTCAAGACACAGAGTTCACAAAAGTGATCAAAGTGTCCCATTTATCACGCGTTTGATCCCGTTGCGAAGTAATTCAACATTAAAGTTTATCAGTAATCCAAGCCGATAGCCGCCAAGCCGCAAATAAGTAAGTGTCTGCGCCAAATGCATCGGGTGAATTGCGTCAACACTTTTCACTTCGACAACAAGCTTGTTTTCAACAACGATGTCGATCCGATAACCGCATTCCAGTTGAACCTCTTCATAGACAAGCGGCATGCGTTTCTGTTTTTCGGCACGTAAACCGGATGTGACGATCTTGTAATAGAGACATTCTTCGTAAGCACTTTCCAAGAGTCCGGGACCCAGCGACCGGTGAATCTCGATAGCCAAACCGATCACTTTTGTTGCCAATTCGATTTTCGTGCATATTCGATTTTACTTTGTGTCATTTGTGATTTTTCTTCGTGCGCTCTGTGTGAAACCTTTTTCTTAAACACAGAGGACACAAAGGCTTTCACAAAGATCACAAAGTGTTCATCAGAAATTTCGAGTAACCCAACCGCGAACCGCATTGCGGAGTTCGTTCAAATGAGCATCGAAAAAATGGCCGCTGTTTTCGAAGACGATCAGTTCGGCACCGGCGATATTATCGACTAATTTTTTTAGATTTTCGACCGTGCCGAATTCGTCCTTGTCGCCGTGAATAAATAATATCGGCTTTTTCACATCGAGCAAAAATTCGTAATCGCCGTATTTATCGACCGGCGTCCCGATGCTGATAAGGCGCCGCACGCGGTCGTCCGACATACCGACTTCCATTCCGGTGCGCGACCCGAACGAAAAACCTGCAAGCGTAATATCTTCGTTCGGAAACTCGTTAGCCAGATAATCCAAAGCCGTGCGAACATCCTCACGTCCGCCCTCGACCTCAGAGTGCACGCCGGTCGATGCACCGACGCCGCGAAAGTAGAACCGCAGCG
>JBOGOW010000504.1:0-2839 GCA_050748285.1 Pyrinomonadaceae bacterium | reverse complement strand
CTCTGCCAGAGAGCATACTTCGGGATGCTTTGACACGGAAATATCAAACGGGCATCTCGTTATACATTTGATGTAGGATTTACCGTCTTCCTCAACAAAAGCGGACGCACCGCCCATTGATTCCATTTTGTCTATCGCTCTCTGAATGCGGGACTCAAGGCTTTCGTTTTCTACAGGTAGATTGCCTTCAGCGAGCGAACGAGCGACTTCGACCAAAATGGTTTCAAACTCTTTCGGTTCTACCCTTTGTTTTAATATCTCCAAAAATTGATTAAAAAAAGCCGAATATGCTTTTGGAAAAAGTTGTTCGGCTTCCGCTGTAATTTCGTAATTTACGTGCGGTTTGCGAAAACCGGGCTGCATTCCGCTTCGCTCAACAAGTCCGTCGCGTTCCAGAGTGGTCAGATGGGCACGGACGGCATTGTCCGTAACATTAAGTTGTGATGACAGATCATCAACAGTATTTACTCCGCGACGGAGGAGTTTCAAGACCTGTCCGCGAGTTGAATCAAAAAAGTTTTTTCCAAATTTTGTAGCTTTCATAACCTTTTATAGATGGAATTATATACTTCTTTTTGAAAAAACACAATAAATCAAATAGCTTCTTGACTTATTAGACTAAAAAGAATATCTTGGATTTGTTAGAGAAAATTTTAAGAACAATCAATTTAGATGTAGGAGGAAAAAAATGGCACAAGCTATAAATACAATTACAAATTCAGAAGACGTTGCGGTATCCGATGATGTTGCGGCAAGACCGAGTTATCAGGCTTATCAAATCCTGCGTATGGGCTTTACAGTTGCTCCAATCGTTGCGGGACTCGATAAGTTTTTCCACATTCTGGTGGATTGGGATAAATATCTGCCAGCGTTTGTAAATAATTTGACAGGTGGTTATGGGCATCAGTTAATGCTCGTGGTCGGTGTTATCGAAATCATTGCCGGTTTGGGAGTTTGGTTCAAACCAAAACTTTTCGCATATGTCGTTGCGGCGTGGTTGTTTTTGATAATTGTAAATCTATTGTTGATTCCGGGTTACTTTGATGTTGCCTTGCGTGATTTTGGCTTACTTTTGGGAGCGGTCGCACTGGGACGTTTGAGTCAGGAGCATTCAAATTAAACAACTGCAACGAGAAAAGCAGTGTTTAAAATTTACTGACTGCGACGGTTCAAATTCGATGCGAAACCGCGTTTCGAAAAGTCCGGCGTAAAACAGTGGAAAGAAATGGATTATTCGCAGGATGTCTCAAATCATAATTAAGAAATTCGGCAATTCCTGCCGTGGGATTGGGGTCAGGCGAGAGTCCATAAATTATTACTATAAGAAAATAAGGAGAATAAAATGAGAAAAAGAATAATCATCGGAGTTATGATCGCGTTGATCATAGGAGTCAGCGGAACTAATTACTTCGGGCAAAGTTTGGTAAGCAAATCCGGCTACACGTACTCAGGCACGACTAGCCGTGACAAAAACATTCTTGCGTTGAATCAAGCCATGCGGAAACTCTGGACCGACCATATGCAGTACACCTACGCGACGGTCAATGCGTTCTACCATAATCCGACAGCCGTAGAAGCGAATCTTGACAGGCTCTTGCAAAACCAAAAGGAGATGGGTGCCGCAATTGTTCCCTATTACGGTAAAGATGCGGGGGACTCGCTTGCCGCTCTGCTGACGACGCACATCCAACAAGCAGTGCCGGTACTCAAAGCGGCAAAGGCGGGCGATAAGGTTGCCCTGGACAAGGCTTTGACGGACTGGTATGCGAATGCTGATGAGATCGCCGTATTCCTCTCTAAAGCCAATCCAAAAAATTGGAAAGAATCCGCCACCAAGCCAATGATGAAAGCACACATCAGCCAGACTACCGCCTATTCGGTTGATATTCTGAAGGGCGACTATGCACAGGCGGTCAAGGACTACGATGAGGCTTATCATCACATGATGATGCTGGCTGATACTCTGACCGATGGTATCGTCAAGCAGTTTCCGAAAAAATTCAAGTGATTTATTCTAGGGCTAACCAAAAACAGGGTTATCAACTGACCCTGTTTTTGGTTACGGATTGAAAAGGTCAAGATGCAAGGCTTTAGCCGAATTTATAAAAAAAGAAATCAATCCTTAGAACTTTAACTAAAGCAAGAAGGATGATTGATATTTATTTTATTTTGGCTAAAGCCTGTCATTTTAGCAATTACAATTCCATCAGCTAAAGCAGACGGCAATTCATAGAGCCGAATAAAATAGCAGTTGGAATGGCTGAAAAGGAGAAGGAATTTACCGAGAAAGGTTCGGAAATCTATCATGGTAACTTACCTGAAGGGGTTGATACAGATCATCATTAACGGAAATGTTACCGAATCTTTATCTTTAACAAAAATTGGGCAAAGGCGAATTAAAATCCTGATATGACGGAACTTTGGGAAAAGAGTTTTATTGAAAGGCAGACGATGTGGGGCTTTGAGCCGGCTGAATCAGCAATATTTGCAAATGCCTTTTTTGTCGAAAAGAGAGTTAATAACCCATCTCGACAAAAGCGTAAGATGAAAACGTCAAGAGCAATTCACCCCGACTTTCAATCTCTTTTGACCCTTAAAGAGCCTGAAGTTATCGACCTGTTTTGCGATCTAAGAGATTGCATTTTGGAGCTCTATCCTGAAAGTAACGAACTGCTGTATCATACGCACGCATTGACGGCTGTTTTTTCGATTTCGGAAAAACTCTCGGATGCTTTTTGTATGCTTCCAATTTACACAAATCATCTAAACTTGGGTTTTAACAAGGGAACGCTTCTCAAAGACCCAAATAAACTTTTCAGCGGAACAGGAAATTTAATCC
>JBOGOW010000503.1:0-2843 GCA_050748285.1 Pyrinomonadaceae bacterium | reverse complement strand
GGCGGCTTTTTCCATGATCGCCTTTGCTTCGGCTAGGCCCTGCGCCTCGATTGCCTTCGCTTCCGCAAGTCCCTTTGCTTCCATCTTTTCGGCTTCTGCCAAACCGACGGCACGGATCTTTTCCGCCTCTGCTCTGCCTTCAGCTTCGACCGCTGCGGCGCGGCCCTGACCTTCGCGTTGAAGCGTTTGAGCCTCGGCTTCTGCTGTTGCGATCTGAGCCTGTTTGCGGCCTTCGGCTTCCAAAATCGCGGCTTCCTGCAAACCCTGTGCACGTAGAACGGCGGCTTTTCGCTCGGCTTCGGCTTGTTTAACAACCGTGGCCTCGAGTTCTTTTTCTTTTCGCAGAACTTCCTGTTCCTGCACCGATATTTGTTCCTGCGTGCGAACCTTTTCGACGCGAACCTCTTCCGCCGTTACTTCCTGCTGCGCCCTGGCGTCGGCCAACGGTCCGGCTTGATTTGCTTTTGCTTGTTCAGACTGAATTTGTGCCTTGACCTGTGCCTTTTGGATTTCAGTCTCGCGTGTCGATTGCGCAATCTGTGCCTCGGTTTCGAGCCGAACCTTTTCGCCTTCCTGCAACGCGAGCGATGCTTTTATCTTCGAATCGCGATTTGCTTCAGCCTGTCCGATCTCGGCGTCGCGTTTTACTTCGGCAGTTCTGCGTTTGCCGAGGGCGTCGAGATAGCCTTCTTCGTCGGAGATTTCCTGAATCGTCAGCGCATCAAGCCCGATACCCATTTTTTCAAGATCGCCGGCCGCTTCGGTTGTCAGCTTCATCGCAAAGCTCTGCCTGTCGTTATTTATCTCTTCTACGGTCAAGGTGCCGAGAATCGCTCGCAAGTGGCCTTCCAATGTCTGAAAAACAAGCTGATGAAACTGCTGCTGCGGCATTCCCAGAAACCTTTCGGATGCAGCCCGCAGACTTGTATCATCGCCTTTTATCTTGACGTTCGCCACGGCCTTTACCGAAACAGGCACACCCTGAACCGTGTAGGCGCGCGTCGTCGCAAGCGGAACCGTTATAACGTTTAAATCAAGATATTCGACCTTTTCGAGAAACGGAAAAACAAGCGTCGCACCGCCGCGAACAAGGCGATAACCCGCGACCGAACCGTCGGAAAGCTTGCGCTTACGGCCGGAAATGACCGCCGCCTGATTTGGCGAAACCTTGATATAGTTTCGGCTGATCAGCATCAGCGCGACGAGCAAACCGATGACGATCACAAGAATCGTGATAATAATGATCAGGTTCGTAAAATTTGCAATTTCAGGCATAGCATTATTCCTTGTAGAAATCGTTTGGCGGTTCCAAACCGACAATTACCGAATCTCCCGCAACGGAAGATATCTTGACCATCGACCCGATTTTTATCTCGGAGCCGTCATGCGAACGGGCGATCTTTTCTACGCGCTCGTCGCCGATCTTCGCCGTGATTTGTCCGACCTCACCCGATTTGATCCCAACCGTAACTTGCACGGTGCGCCCGATCAGATCCTTGTCGGATACTGAACTTGACGCTTGCTGGCCGATTAGAAAACGGCCGAACGCCGAGACAATGCCGCCAAAAATAACTCCGCCGAGCAAGCCGATCAGCGAACTCCCAACCGCCGCGTAACCTATTTGCACGCCGATCACGCCAAATCCCCCAAACGTAGTAATGAAAACGGCTATGACGCGGCTATCGAGAAAACCAAAATCCAAGCCCGCATCGCCGGCGTCGAGATCGAAACCGACCGCCTCAAACACGTCGCCCACGATCAACGAGATAAGCAAAAACAGAAAGCCGATGCCGCCGATAACGGCGAAGATCGAAAGGAGACTGAGATTCGTAAATAAATCCATTCGAGTATCTCCGAAAAAAGCGAAAAGGTGATTGCTGAAATTCTACAATGAAACCGTGCAGGCAGGAAATTGAGAAAACCGATAAAGGTTTAGGTTGCTATATTAAGGCGAAGAGCGGGGGCAAGCCCGCCTTCCTGACTGCGTGTTATTTAGTTACTGACTCTGCTCAAACATCTGGGGTTAACCAAAGGAACAAACTATGTAAAAACTAGAGAGTTGGGAAGGCGGGCTTGCCCCCGCGCTTTGCAGAAGCCCGCACGAAGTAAGGGCGAAATATTCCAGTTACGGAAAAAATCACTACTATAAGCACACGAATACCTGCGGGCAAAATCAAATTCTAATCAACACGCAGTCAGGAAGGCGGGCTGGACATCCCGATCTGATAATTACAGTTTCCTCAAATTCAAAATTGCATCCAATATCCTATCAGCCATCTCGCGTTTCGACATCAGCGGCAATTCGATCTCGCACGATCTTGAAATTATAGTGGCAATATTTGTATCCGTATTAAATCCGGCGCCTTTTGCTGTGATGTCGTTCGCAACGACCATATCCAATCCTTTCTTTTCCATCTTCGAACGCGCGTATTCGACAACATCATTTGTCTCAGCAGCAAAGCCAACCACAAGAAGGCCATTCGAACGATGCTTTGCAACTTCGGCAAGAATGTCCGGTGTTTTGGTCAATTCCAATGTCATAGTATCTTTGCCGTCTTTTTTGATCTTTGCGTCTTTTGCATCGCTTGGCCGGTAATCGGCGACCGCCGCCGAGCCGATAAATACAGTCGCTTTCGTCAACTCTTTCATCACCGCCGCGTGCATTTCGTCGGCAGAAATTCCGCTAATGACGTTGATATTTTCCGGCGGATCGACGCTCACCTGCCCGACAACCGCAGTAACGCGCGCACCACGAGCCGCCGCCGCCTCAGCCACCGCAAATCCCATCTTCCCCGAAGAATGATTCGAAATAAACCGCACCGGATCGATCGCTTCCCTAGTTC
>JBOGOW010000502.1:0-2844 GCA_050748285.1 Pyrinomonadaceae bacterium | reverse complement strand
GATATTCGTCAGGGTATAAATTCTGAAAGGAGAGGTCCTCGAGCTCGCTTCGCATCTTGCCCATTCCGAGGCGATGTGCAATGGGAGCGAAAATATCGAGCGTTTCCTGCGAAATGCGGGCGCGTTTCTCCGGCTTTAGGAACTGCATCGTCCGCATATTGTGGAGCCGATCAGCAAGTTTGATCAGGACGACGCGCACGTCCGTAACCATAGCGAGAACCATCTTTCGGACGTTCTCCGCCTGCTGCCTTTCTTTTGAAAGATCGCTGATCTGTGCGATCTTGGTCAGCCCGTCGACGAGATGCGTGACCTCATCACCGAAATACGACCGCAAGGTTTCGAGATCTACGAGAGTGTCTTCTACGACATCGTGGAGCAAACCGGTCGATACGCTGACCTCATCGAGCCGCATTTCGGCCAAGATATTCGCAACTTCAATCGGATGAACAAGATACGGTTCGCCGGAGGCGCGTTTTTGCCCTTTGTGATGGAGCGCGGAGAATAAATAAGCCCGCCGTATCATTTCAATATCGGCTCCGGGCCTATTTTGTTCGACAACTCCAATTACGTCTTCGATGCGTATCATCTCAAAGTGCTGACTCGACCGTACAAACCAAGTTTATCGCAAAATGTTAAAGAGACGCTAGATATTTAATGCGCAGCAGATGCGAAAATGGCGTCCGGTCAACGAAAACCAGACACCATTTGCATTTCGAACGAAGGAGAAATGTTATTTGCTGTTATTCGCCTTATTAGCGTTGGCGGCTTCCTGTTCCGCCGTCAGACGCGCTTCTTTCTCCTGCGATATATCTCTTGAAACCTTCTTTAACTCATCCGCCGAAGCCCGCTTAGCATCGGCGTCGGCCTTCAACTGTCCGTAGTTGGAGCTGCCTTCCATTTCGGCAAGCCGTGAGGCTTGAACGGCGATACTTGCACGATACGAGCGGGCGGAATCGAAAGGTGAAATTATTTCCTCGAAGACGCTGAACTGATCGGTGTTCATCGCCTTTATGTTGGCCGACGGAGCGTCTTTAACAAACTGTGTTTCCAGAGCTTCGGTTTGGTTGAAGTAACGCTGCCCCTTTTCGACGCATTCTTTCAATTTCGTAAGTTCATTGGGGTCTTCAGGTTTTACGAACTGAAACACGTCTTTGCCATCTTTCTTGATCGTTTTCTTGGTTTTTTCGGTGTCGGTAATATCGTTGGCACAGGTGTTGTATGGCAAACCGAGCGAAACCAAGGCCCTGACGCGGGCTGTTTCGGGTATCGCCCCGTTGGCCGCAACTTCTTCTTGAAATTTCACCGCCTCGTCCTTCTTTTCCAAACTGTCAAGCAAGTTCGGGATGGCGCTTACGGTGCTGTTAACGCTTGATAGTGCCGAATCGTAACGCTTTTGTTCGGCAGTTCCGTTAGGATTTGCTTCATAAGCCTTTTTCGCGTCATTATACTCATTCGTAACTTGCGGAATAGCTTTTTTATATTCCGCTACTGCCTGATCGGCCAATCCCTTGTTATCTCGATTTCCGATGAACATGGAATGAAGCGTGCGGGCCAAAAACAGCTGAGCCGTGCGTCCCTCGACCGTAGTGCCTTCCGGGTCGCGGGCGGCAGCTTTTCGAAATAGATCTTCCGCTTCCGCGAACTTTCTATCTTTATACGCGATCGAACCGTCAACAAGGTTTTTGCGCGCCATGATACGGCTGTAAAAACCACAGTTTGCTGAAAATAAAACGGCAAATGCAACTAGTGCAATTCCCGCAAAACGAGAAGAACTCATTTTTTATCACTCCATTAAAAATTGATTACTTACCGCCGCGCGAGCGGCGGGACACAGGAGCTGCGATCCTGCGTATCTTAGTTGGCCAGATCATCGATCTGCAAGCCGATCGGCTGAGCTCCGGCTTCTTTTACTGCGTCGATTACCTTGGCAACATCGCCATATTTGATCGAAGTCGGCGATTTGATAAAAAGCGTTTTCTCGATCTCGTTCGAGCCTTCACGGCGAACGTCATTCTGCTCACGCTCTTGAAACACCCTTTTGAGCGCATTGATCAAAGCATCCGGTTCGTCAACATTCCCAACAACATCGGCGTTTAGCGTAAGTGCCCGGGTGTTACGGTCGATCGACACGACCAATGTAAGCGGGTTCGGCTTGACATCAAGCTGCTGTTGGTCTTTTGGCTCGGCAGGCACCTTAGCCTCGAATTTACTTGGCTTCACCGGTGTAATGACCATAAAGATGATCAGAAGCACGAGCAAAACGTCGATAAGCGGTGTTACGTTAATTCGCGGTATAGCCTCATCCAAGGCTCCGCCACCTGACATTCCCATTGTCTTAATCTTCCTTTTTTAGGACTTCCCCCGTGTTAGTTCGCCGCGGGAGCTCCCTTCTTTTTGTCTGCGACCAAACCGATCTTATCGATCTCCTGCTTACGGATCGTATCGATGGCCTGAACCACGGTTCCGTAGTCCACCTCGACCCCGCTCTTGATATAAACGATGCGTTTATCCGGAGCCTTGTCCTTCATCATCGATTTGATCTTTTCACCGAGATCGGCAAGCGGCAGCGGGTCTTTGCCGACGTAGAAATCGCTGTTATTCGGTATCGAGATCACGACGGATGTATCCTTCGTGATCTCACCATCTTCTTCCGGAGTATTCATTTCTCTCGGAATATTAACGGAAACACCCTGTTGGAGCAGCGGTGTTACGATCATAAAAATGATCAGCAACACGAGCATTACGTCCACCATCGGTGTTACGTTTATCTCCGAGTTATATTCGCTGGTTCCCCCGATCTGTGCGCCCATGGCGTTATTCCCCCTATAAATTCAGGTCAAGAAC
>JBOGOW010000501.1:0-2844 GCA_050748285.1 Pyrinomonadaceae bacterium | reverse complement strand
TTGGTCAAGCTGAAAAAGATCAATGAATTGATAAATGAATAGGTGATGAAATGAATGTGATGGTAAATTTACCGGACACGGTGGCAGGACAAATTGCGGCGAGTGAAAAGGCACTTGAACGCAGCCTGCTTGAAGCTTTGGCTTTAGAGGAATATCGCTGCGGACGCGTAAGTGCGTTTCAGGTCGGGCAGATGCTTGGTTTTGAACATCCTACCGAGGTTGATGCTTTTTTAACAGAGCATCGAATGTTTGATGAGTATTCGAAAGAAGAGATTGCCGAACAGCGAATTTTGGTTGGCGAGGTTTTGCCGCTTTCTAAATGATAATCGTCGCTGACACCTCGCCAATAAATTATCTCGTTTTGATAAACGAAATCGATATTTTGCCTGGACTATTCGAACAGATCACGATCCCACAGGCCGTTTTTGAAGAATTGAATCACCCGTAGGCTCCGACGCCGGTTCGGGATTTCTTGTTACGAAAGCCGGACTGGGTGGATGTCGTGAAAGTAAATCTTCCAGTTGACGCCGGATTGGAGACGCTGGATTACGGAGAACGTGATGCTATTTTCCTGGCCGAAACGAAAAAGGCCGAATTACTGTTAATCGATGAACGTAAAGGTTTTGATGAGGCTCAAAGACGAAATATACCGGCTCTCAGAACTGTATTTTTGCTGGAAAGAGCTGCGAGAGGCGGTTTGATCGATTTAGCGGATGCCTTCGGAAAGCTTCGACAGACGAACTTCCGAGTTTCACCATTACTGCTTGATGACATATTAACGGAACACCTTTCAAGATGAAAAAAAAAGAATTGTTAGCTTTTACTTTTCTGATTGTTTCTTTTATTGGAACTATTGTCGGTACAGTATTTGCACAAGACGACGCGCGGCTTTCTGCAACCTGGCAGGTGCAGAAATACGATATTTCTGCAACGCTGCCGCAAGCTGATACGGATCGCAGCTTAAATGCAAAGGCAAAGCTTGATCTCAAAAACGTTTCGTCGCGTTCCGCTTCGTCATTGACATTGCGGATCAGCCCAAATGCAGCAGTGACATCGGTGACAGTAAACGGAACCACGGCCGATTTTTCAAAACGCGAGGAAAAGCTTGGGTCCACGAGTCTTCAGCAGATCGCGGTTCGAATTCCGTCGGTCGCTGCGTCGGGAACTATCTCAGCGGTTGTCGATTACAAGTTAACCTTGAAAGACAACTCCGGGCTTGCGGCGATCTCACCGGTCGGGTCGCAGTTTTTGCCGCTGTCGTTTTGGTATCCAACGCCAAATAGTTGGTATTTTGCACGCGGTGCCGATTATTCGCCATCGCGCGTCTCGATCACTTCTAACGGCCAAACGGTCATATCCACGGGAATCGAAAGCGCCGGAGCCTATGACCAAAAACTAAAAGTACAGCCATTCTTCGTTGCCGGTAATTTCGAAAAAATCGCAACAAATGGTGTTGAGATCTTTTTGCCGAAAGCTGCCGGGACGGAGGAACGCAAACGCGCCGGCGAAGTCGCGGAACTGGCAACCGCGGCAAAAACTTTTATCGCTGCACAAGTTGGCAACGCACCGGACGTGCCGATTCGAATTGTTTTTGTAAAACGCGGCGGCGGTTTTTCATCCGGCGGAACGATACTCGTCGAAGAAAACGTTTTGCGAAGATCGAAACTGGATTCGGCTGCCGCGATGGCTTTGGCTGAAGGCATCGCGAAACTTTGGTTCGCTGATTCGCAGGAGCTTTCGGACGACGGTTACGGCGCAATTCGCGAAGGTCTGCCGAGATTTTTTGCGACTCAGTTTATCGAATCCAGTTATGGAAATGCGATCGCCGATATCGAACGGATGCGGCAGCGGAATGCCTATGCGAACGTATCGCAACGCGATGCACCTATTATCCAGACCGTTCCGCTGGATGACTACTATTTTTCAACCGTTGCAAATAAAGGCTCGATGATCTGGCGGCTTCTGAATCGCAAGATAGGCGCCGATGAGTTTAATAAAAGGCTTCGTTCAGCACTTCAGGACGGTTCGGTTACGCTGGCGGAAATTCGCGGACTTTTTCCGGAACAGAAAGAGTTTCTTGATGCGATGTTCGATAAAGTTACCGAAACCAATTTGCTTGTAGGTCTGCCACAGCCGGGAGCGGGCGAGACAAAAGTTGCGTTGCGAAACGTAGGATCGGTTGATGCGACGGTCAGCATCACCGCAACCTTTGCAAATGGCGAACGGATGAACGCTCCTGCGACCATTCGTGCTGCCAGCTACGGCGAGGTTGTTTTCCGAACGCCGAACAAGATCGTTAGACTCGAGATTGACAGCGAAAAACTTTATCCGCAGACCGACTATTCCGACGATATCGCACCGCGTGAAACGACCGACAGTGATTTGCTGTTGGCTGTAAAGCGCCTGTTCGACAAGCAGGATTTTGCCAAGGCCGAATCGACCGCAAAAGATATTCTCCGTGCTCATCCTAACCATGATGAAGTGCGAATCCTGCTTGGGCGATCCCTGCTCGGGTTGAATAGAAACACTGAAGCCGAGAAAGAATTTCGCGCCGTTTTGGACGAAAAACTTCCAACCGCTCGGTCGCTTGCGTGGGCAAACCTCGGGCTTGCTGAAACTGCACATCGCGCGGGCCAATCGGCCCCGGCGGAAAAATTTGCCGTGGAAGCCATCCGGGCCGATGCCGATTATGGAGCAAGCCTCGCGGCCCGCATTTTGAAAAATAAAATTACCGCTGCATCCGCAGTGCCCGAGGACATCAAGTCTTATTTTACGAACTTTGATCGAGCAGCCGCGTCGAATCGAAAAGCTGAGATCGATGCGCTTGTCGTTCCCGGTGAAGCC
>JBOGOW010000500.1:0-2857 GCA_050748285.1 Pyrinomonadaceae bacterium | reverse complement strand
AACTTGTAAAACGGCACCGCATAGATTATTACGAAAAAAATTTAGGTCAACTTTTCTGCCGTGAGCGTTCTGATCAGATCGTCGAAATGCTTCTCAAGGAATGTAGAAAAGCCAAGGTCAAGATAGAGACGAATTGTTCGGTGTCGGGGGTCGAAAAGGACGAACAGTTTGTGGTTGAGACTAATCGAGACCGCTTCAAAAGCGAAAGCCTTGTGATCGCAAGCGGCGGACTTTCGTTTCCAAAGGTCGGTGCAACGAATTTCGGTTACAAGATTGCGCGTCAATTCGGCATGAAGATCGAGGCGACCCGACCATCGTTGGTGCCGATGGTTTTCAAACAACCCTTTGGCAAATCAAATCTCGGCGGAATCGCGTTCGAAACCGAAGTTTCTGTCGGAACGCAATCTTTTCGCGAGAATATTCTGTTCACGCATCGCGGACTTTCGGGTCCGGCGATTTTACAGGCTTCGAACTATTGGAAGCCAGACGAAGATATTTCCCTCAACTTACTCCCAAATTCGAATTTCGCTGAAATTTTGGCGGAATCCCGAAATAGTAAACAGACGCTCGCAGTTTTTCTTCGCCGCTTTTTTCCAGAGCGATTTGCGGAATCATTCGCTGAAAAATTGCCTAATAAGCCCGTCAATGAACTAAGCAACCAAGATATCGAAACGATCGCGGATGCGATCCACAATTGGCGCGTCCGCTTTCACGATACTGAAGGCTGGCACAAGGCTGAGGTTACGCTTGGCGGCGTTTCAACAGAGGAGCTTTCGTCGAAAACGATGGAATCGAAACGCGTTCCCGGGCTTTATTTCATCGGCGAAATCGTTGACGTAACCGGCTGGCTCGGCGGATATAATTTTCAGTGGGCATGGTCATCAGGGTTTGCGGCCGGCAACGCCGTTTAGTTTTTTCGAAATTCGCCGATGTCCATTCCGAACGCATCCTTAACATGCTCTTCTTGGGCAGCGGTTACGTTTCGAAGATTTTCCAATCGCCGCTCCGATTTTTTAATGTGCGTTTTCGCGCGGGCCGCCATGTGCTTCAACAAGTCGCGGCCTGCTTCGGATTCCGCCTCGACTTTTCCAAAAAGTTCAAAAAGTTCCGATGATTCTGAATCGGTTTTCTCTTCCGAAAGTTCCTTGAATCGCTTTCTAATCTGAGCGACCTGCCTGATCGCGCGAACCAATTCATCGCCTGCCGTCGCACCGGAAACTGCTTCGGGGCTGATCCGCATTTCTTCGGAAAGCCGAGCTAATCTATTTTGATCGCCAGATGAATATGCCGCGTTCAGCTCAGCCATAAGCCCGTGACGCCGCTCTTTTTCATTAGAATCAAGCACGAGATCGGGGTGAATTATTCGCGCAATGTCGTGATATGCTTTTCGCGCTTCCTTCGTCGGCTCCCATTTTTCAGCGGCGTGTTTTTCAGCCTCGGCCGCGCGAGCCGCCGATTCTTCGGCAAGCCTTCGCAATTCTTCGACGTGTTTCTTTATCTCTTCGTCGTCCGGCACGAGCTTTAATTCCTCTTCCGCTATCTGTGCGTCGATCTCATCCTGTTCGGCATAAAGCCGCCCGACTTCCATCGTATATCTCGCCTCGAACCGTTCGAGATTTTCGCGCATGTCGGCCATCGCCTCCTCGCGGTCGGCAAGGCGATCCGCAAGCCGCTCAACGACTTGGCGCTTTTTTTCAAGCTCGATTTCCTCAGGAAGATTTTCACTCATATGAGAAAAAATTGGACGTGGATTTGGCGGATTTAGCAGATAAAAACGGATTCTTCAACTTTTTCTGATCCGTCAAAATCAGCTTCATCCGCTGAATCCGCGTTCCATTCTTACGAATACAAATTCATCGGACGGGTAAGCAGTGCTAGTGGATCATCGACGTTTAACGCTTCGCACACAAAGAAAGGCTCTCCCGCAGCGACGCCGATCAGCGAACCATAATAACGCGAGCGGTTTGCGATCTCGTCTATGTAGCTTTCGCCAGTCAGCATTGTTTCTGGTTCGTTCGAATCGGGATCGAAAAACTGCGAACGATGCGCACGAATCGCTTCGATCTTTTCATCAAGAAAATCGGATATATCAACGATGAAAGACGGCTCGACGCGGCGTGAAAAAATATTGTGCGCAACTATCGGAGGTTTGATTTTTTCGTCGCCGGTTTCTGGGTCAAAATTTTTCATAGAGCAAAGCCGCATGCATTCGCGGACGAGCTGCGCAATGTTATTGTGATCCGGATGCGAATCGCCGATCTGCTGAGTAAGAATTACTCCAGGCTTCAAGCTGCGAAACGCACGCACCATAGCCGTTCGCGATTCGTCATTAACAAACACATGACCATCAGGAAGACCAAGATTTTCGCGCACATCGAGTTTTAAAATCTTCGCCGCATCATCCGCCTCTTTCGCGCGGCCTCCGACCGTTCCGCGTGTTCCCATTTCACCGCGCGTAACATCGAGCGCGCCCGTCCGATAGCCGAGACTTTTCAATTTCAACATCGTGCCGCCGACCGAAAGCTCGAGATCATCCGGATGCGCAAAAACCGCAAGAACATCAACCGTATTCATGATTTGAATTTATCACAACGCGTGTTAGTAGCCCGCACGTGAGTAAGGGCTATCTCCACGACGCGACTGTCCGAAGAAGCACGCTCGTTTACACTCGCGTTTCTGCCCGCAGCCTGTGAGCGTCCGTACTATATTGAGAAATCACCTCTCAACAACCGGACATCCTGTTAGAAGAGAGCTTTGAAAAACGCGGTTTTATTTCTCTCTGAATTCATTTTCGGGATTTTTTGAAAATCGGAGTTGGGTTTTTGTTTTTTCGAGCATCATTTTAATGGTTTTGGGG
>JBOGOW010000499.1:0-2857 GCA_050748285.1 Pyrinomonadaceae bacterium | reverse complement strand
TTCGGAATAGGGCATCCGCACAACCGATCGGTGGGTGAAAGGAACATTTAATTCCAGGCTCGCCATTCCGTAATCTTTTTTGGCGATGACCTTGCCATTTTGAATCACCGTAACAGCGCAACCGGGAGATGAATTGTTGCTTATCGAAGCAAAAACGCTGTCAATTTTCACTTCGAGTTCTTGGTTACTAGTTTGTTCTTGACGATTGCTCAAACCTTGCTTAACTTGCGCGAGAAGCGATATCGGCAACGAAATTAGCAACAATAATATGAATGCTATTTTCATATATTTTTCAGTAGAGCAAAGGCAACAATTAGTGCCATAACTTTTGCTTTTTCGGGCACGTGCAATATACGATCCAAGCGACTATGCCGCCCGTTTAAGATTGGCGGCTTGAGCCGTCTTTCCGCGCCCACGCGGCAGATAGCCACGTCGTTCACGGCATGGTGCGGTCGCCGAATGATCTCGAAGGGCGTTTTAACGTCCTTTCAATTCTGACGGCTTTCGCCAGTTCGGATAAGGGCGTTAAAACGCCCTATCAATCTCGATCAACCCATCACCACGCCCTAAAGTGCGTGGCTATTTGCCCTTCGGGTAAGACTCGTAAACGAGGCTGAACTCAAATATTCCGTAGGTTTCTTCTTCCTCGTCAAACCGGACTTCTTCTCGGATTTACGGACAAAGCCCATGGCGCCCGTTGTGCGGGCTGTCGCCGCGTAAAGCCCACCGGCTGTCACGCGATCAAAACCGCCCCAAAACCCGCATCAACGGCCGCATCGCCGAGGCGTTTATCTGCACAGATGAATGGCCGGTTACGCGGACGCTCGCGGCACCATACGAGGGCGGTTGCGAGTTGAAAAGCGTCAAGAGCCCGAATACCGTATTCGTCGGGCAATTTCGTCGCGATCGCGAGTAATGTCGTGACCGGCGGAATGACTCGACTTCGGTTTGCAATACCGAGCCATTTCGCTGCGGCGATCTCGAAATCGCTCTCCTTTAATTCGCCTGCTTTTTTCAGCCGTGCAAACGAACTACACATCTCAACGACGGTTCCCCACCAGATCATTCTGACCGGAAAATTCTCGTTGGCCCGTCGGGCCGCGCTCGTCGTTCCCTGATATACACATAGTGGAACTATCGCGCTCGTATCCCAGAAGGCGGTCTCAGTCTTCATCACGTTCCTCTAATAAAACTTTGATCGCTCGATTTCCTGTGACAAAAGGGAGGTCATCAAAGAAGTCATCCGGAAGCGGACTGGTATCTTGCGGTAGAGTCATCAATCCTTTTGCGACCAATTCCATCTCTTCCGCCTCATAATCGTCTGTATTTTTGAGCGGAACTATCTTGGCGAACGGTACGTTTCGATCACTGACAAGCACTTCGCCGCCACGCTTTACTTCGGCAAGATAGGCACTCAAATGATTTTTTAGTTCACCGATATTTGTCGTCTTCATACTTGGCTATTATAGCTAAGTTAGCCAACTTGGACAAGTCTCTTAGCATAACGCCAATCCTGCATCCAACGCACGGACCAACTCATCCACCTTATCCCTCGTTGAATTCAGCATCAGGCCGGTGCGGATGACGTTGCCGTAGAGGCCGCCTTTGCCGACGAGGACGCCTTGGCGTTTGGTCTCTTCGAAGACGCGGAGCACGAGGTCGGGGGCCGGTTCTTTGGTCTGGCGGTCTTTTACGAGCTCAATGCCCTGCATCAGGCCCATGCCGCGAATGTCGCCAATACAACGGTGTTTTTCCTGGAGTTTAAGCAACTCGTTATGGAAATAGTCCCCGACGACGCGGGCGTTGGTGCGGAGATCGTCTTCTTCGATGACTTTTATAACTGCTAGGCCGACCGCCGATGAGACAGGATTGCCGCCGAATGTCGAGAACGTCAGCCCCGGAAACGCATCGGCGACCTCGGGCGTTGCGATCGTCCAGCCGATTGGCACACCATTGCCCATCCCTTTTGCCGAAGTGATGATGTCCGGCTCGACGCCCCAATGCTCGATGCCGAACCATTTGTCGCCGGTGCGTCCCCAAGCCGTTTGCACTTCGTCAGATATGAACAAACCGCCGTGACGGCGTGCGATCTCGGCAACTCGCGGGAAATATTCCTTTGGCGGCACGATAAAACCACCGACGCCGAGGATCGTCTCGGCCATAAACGCCGCGATATTTCCGGTCGTGGTCGTGTTGATCAACTCCTCGACATCATCGGCACAGGCAACGCCGCATGACGGGTATTCGAGTTTGAACGGGCATCGGTAACAATACGGCGCAGCGGCGTGAACAACACCCGCAACCTGCGACGCAATCGGTTTCCAGGTCTTATGCCCTATGGTCGAAAGCGCCGTCGCGCTCCGCCCGGCGTAACTGTGACGCAGCACAACGATCTCGTTATTCCCGGTTGCGATCTTGGCGGCGAGAATGGCTGTGTCATCAGCCTCGGTGCCGCTGTTGGTAAAGAACGATTTCTTGAGCTTGCCGGGCGTTATCTCGGCCAGCTTTTCAGCCAGATCGCCCTGCGGGCCATTGGCATAGAGCGTCGAGGTATGGGCGATAGTATCGACTTGGCTCTTCCACGCCGCGTTAACGCGAGGATTTGCGTGCCCGACGCTGACGGTCAGTACACCGCCAAAGGCGTCGAGATATTTGTTACCCCGATCATCCCAGACGTATTCACCCTCACCTTTGACCAATGCCAGCGGCTCCTGATAGTAGGTCGCCACGGCCGGAAAGAGAAATTCCTTGTGCTTTTCGACAGCACTCTTTAATGAAGTTTTTTGTTCTGCTTGTCTCATATATTTTTATGTTGCATCTATCGCGTCGTCGAATATCTGAATAGTATCGCGCGAAC
>JBOGOW010000498.1:0-2860 GCA_050748285.1 Pyrinomonadaceae bacterium | reverse complement strand
GGATACGCTACTTTTTCTATTTACCCTCTTCCACAACTTTCGATACTATCTCTTGAAAATAGTCGGTAGTTAAATGCCGATCTGATCTTTTCTTGACGAACCCGGGCAATTAGATAGTAATTTTGGCTAACCCGATCGTTTCCAAGTTGCAGTTATCACCAGGATCGCCACCCAATGGCGGACCTGGTGAGCACGATCGCGACGGCTTCCTAGCCGAATCATTAAAACTAATCCGAAAAGTTATTGCTGGCCGTTCCTCCGTTCTCGTAGATGACGCACCGGACATTTCGCAAGAAATCGCGTTGAGGCTTTGGAAATGGCGCACGAAGTTCGCAGGTAAAAGCTCGCAAATGTCTGCGGACGAATGGACTGCCTTTTCTGCGCGTACCGCACATAACGAAGTAAATAGAAATTTATCAAATCGCAAAAGGCACATCGAAGTCTCAATAGACGAGGTCGAGCTGAGTGAAGGCTCCCAAGCCTCCTCCCCAGCAGAAACTTTTCAGCTGATCGAAATTGCGTGGCAAGGTATTTGCAAGCTAAGTCTGCATCAAAGGCAAGCACTTCTTTTCAGTTCAATCGATCTTGTAGTTCATCTTTTCCAATTTGGAATCGAGGAGAACGAATTGTTAGGAAAGCTTGGGTTGTCGAGGGAATCTTGGGAATCGATTTCAGCGAAAATGCCGCTTACAGATTCTGAAATTGCTGAGATTGCGAACCTAGATCCTAGTAAGAGGAAAAGTGGAACCACCGCAGGTGCGATCAGGAAGGCGAGATTCGATGCAAGGCGGAAACTGGCAAAACTAATAAGATGATCGGCGAGCACTTACAAATTTCAGATATCGCACTCTTGCGGAACGGGCCACTTCCGAGAGAAGAAGCTCGCGAATTCTCACGCCATCTTCTGAACTGCGGCGAATGCCGGGAATTGCTGCCGAAGCCCTCAAGAAACGAGTTTTTGAGGACTGTTTTCGGCGAACAGGAACTCGGCACTGACGGCGTTGCTGTTTCGAAAACTGTTCGTAATATGAGATTCGTTCCCTTGGTGTCGGGTTTTCGCTTGATGCTTCGCCCAATGTTTGGCGTCGGGGTCGTTTTGGTGATTGCAGCCGGAATCGGACTTCTATTTCTATCGTTACGCCAGACACAGACTGATGGAGATCTGGTCGCCGTAATGGTTGCCCCAGCAACGCCGGGCATGGATTCAACACAAACGATCCCCGATCGCGGGATCAGCGTACTACCGGATCCGAGTCCGAAAGTTGAATCAACGAAGCGACGAGAATCGGAGAAGATGGCGCGGACCGAAAGAAGTGAACCCAAGAAAGGGACGAACCGATGGCCACCTCAACGGAACGGTATAGTCGAAAGCGGGACAAGAGGCGTCGATCTCCAATGCGGCGGAATTACGTCAATCCGCCTTGGAACGTCGTCTTTGGAAGATGGGATACGTTTGACTTGGGACCAGATCACCGATGCGGCGAAGTACAGTGTTTACGTTTCGGATCTGGATGAAAAGCTTATTGATGAATTCGAAACAGATAGCGGAACTTCGTATGTATCAAAAGCGAAGTATGAGCGTGACAACATTTATAAGTGGAGGCTGATCGTCAAGCTAAAAAATGGTCACACTCTCTTTGGAGCGTCTACGAAATTCACACTTGGCGAGTCGGGTAGGCAAGATAAAACGGTTAAGACCTATCCCCTTCAAAAGAACGTTCCTGTGAACATTAGATGCGTGGAGAATTAATAATGCTGAAAATATCAATTTCCAAGCTTTTCAATTGTATTGCTCTTATTGGCATCATGTGCCTCATGGTCTGTTCACCCATCTCTGCACAGTCGGATGACGAGTTTCCAGTACCCGCGAATATGAAGGTGGAAGGTATCCCAACTATCAAGAAGAATGATGTCGAACACCTTTTCTTCGATCCATCGCAGATCCGAAACAACCTGATATGGGATGTTGACCGAAAGAATCGCTCGATTCTTGTTACAGATGAGAGGTCGTTCATTTATCGAGTTACAACCCCGATGGCAAAACCGGAAAAGCTAATCGACGGAAGAATACCGAGCGCTGTCAGGGTCAATCCTCGGGGCGGCACGTTTGCCTTTACGGATGATAAGGGCGATGCAGACAACTTTGAACTCTATCTCTGGACAGGCAAAGATCTGAAGAAATTATCTGCATTTGCCGGCAAGGATGAATCCGTCGAATCGTTCGTTTGGTCTAAAGATGGCGACGAGATTTTCTACACACAGGTTGATTTCGACAGCAAGACGACGACGTTGTGTAGCCACGATGTAGAATCAACCACCTGTTTTCTCAATGATCTAAAGGGCATTTGGAACGTATTAGACGCAGACGGGAATAAGATACTTCTTAAATACTGGAAAACCGCGAGCAATCAGAGCCTCTATTTATTCGAATTGGGAACCAAAAAGCTAAGCCCCGTAGAAGAAAAAGGCAATTCAAATAAAGGTTTTTTGGCGCAAGGAAGAGTCTTTTGGCTCTCCGAAGGCTCTGACGAATGCGGTTCAGAGCGTTGCCTTGTTTCTCTAGATACCAAGACTGGTCTCCGAAAACGGATAACGATGCCCAAGGGTATAGCGAATCTACAGGATGTAAAGGTGTCGCCTGACGGAAGTTATTTCCTTATTCAAGAATCAAAAGACGGAATCGACAATCTCAGAATCGGGAAACTCAAAAAAGATCGAATCGAGGAGATTACCACTGGATTTGTTAATGGCTCCTACGTCATCTGGGGGACAAGGTGGCTATCAAACAAAGAAGTTGTTTACACAACTGAAAATGTGGGTAAACCAGCCTCTGTAGAGTCTTTCAATTGGTCAACAAGAC
>JBOGOW010000497.1:0-2861 GCA_050748285.1 Pyrinomonadaceae bacterium | reverse complement strand
TGACGGTTCTCATCTCCCCATCATGAACACTTTCATCCCTTTTTCAGTATCATTTTATATTGGAATCACCCCATCCTTTCAGTATCATTCTGCATTGGACAAGACTCTATGTCCAATATTTTTGTGAAAATGTGTTATTCTATTTGAACCCGGTTAATTTTGGGTTACCAATACGTTATCTTGATGATAAAAATATCAAACAGCAGGCGGCCGACTTGATTCGGTGATTTACGGTTCGACCACCTGCCTGTTCAAACTTAGGAGGCAGCCGCGATGGTCGAAAGAAACCACGACGCTTTTAACCCCGAACACAGACCGACTTCCCTTACCGGCCATTCACCCGGCGGAAATCATCCCCGTTCAACCCGAATTTCACCCGACGAGATCATTCTTTGGCTTGCTAACACGTATGAAAACAAACGTGCACGGCAGGTAATGGAATGGGAACATGCTCAAACTTCCAATATCCGGCGTTCGGCGTAATGTCCGCAAAAATCTTTCTCTTTGCATTGATTTTTGATTTAATGGAAGTATGCAAGCCGGTCAACAGCAGCGTTCCGATGCGTCGGAACTGAGTGAGTTTTATTCAAGAGTCCGCAGCCACACCGAATATCTTTGCGAGCCGCTTGAGATCGAGGATTACATACCACAGCCGACGGTTGACGTTTCGCCCGCAAAATGGAACATCGCACACACAACGTGGTTTTTTGAGGAAATGATTCTCAAAAGATTCGTGCCTGACTATAAAGTTTTCGATCCAAATTTCGGTTTTCTATTTAACAGCTATTACAACTCGATCGGCGAGCGGACAGCCCGCGATCTTCGTGGTGACCTGAGCAGGCCAACCGTAAAGCGTGTATTCGAATACCGTAAATACGTCGATGAAAAAATGCATCAGCTTTTGTCAGCCTCGGACGGAAACGCGAGTGTGAACGAGCGTGCAACAGACGAGCCGCCTAAAGGCGGAACTCCATACGACATGGTGGTTCTCGGTCTAAATCACGAACAGCAGCATCAAGAACTTTTTCTCACCGATCTAAAATTCACATTTGGCCAAAACCCGCTGTTTCCGGTTTATCGCGAAAACCACTTTTCCGAAGAGCTTTCTGAATCCAGTGAGCAGAGATTTGTCGAAATAGAAGGCGGTATTCACAACATAGGGCATCATGGCGACGGCTTTTGTTTCGACAATGAGCTTTCGCGGCATAAGGTCTATCTTGAAGATTTCTCGATCTCGAACCGCCTTGTAACCAATGCAGAGTTTCAGGAATTCATCGACGACGGCAGCTATGCCGATCACCGCCTATGGCATTCGGAAGGTTGGGATTGGGTAAATCGCGAACAGATTTCTGCTCCGATGTATTGGTTAAATCGTGATGGCGAATGGAATCATTTCACGCTCGGCGGTTTGAGAAAATTGCCGATGCAGGCTCCGGTGTGTCATGTTTCGCTTTATGAAGCGGCCGCATTTGCCGAATGGAAAGGAATGAGGCTGCCGACCGAATTTGAGTGGGAAGCGGCGAACAAAAATTTCGATTGGGGACTACGTTGGGAATGGACGAACTCGGCGTATCTGCCGTATCCGGGATTCAAAAAACCCGAAGGTGCGGTCGGCGAATATAACGGAAAGTTTATGATGAATCAAATGGTGCTTCGCGGTGCGTCGATCGCAACGCCCGAAGGTCACAGCCGCCCTACGTATCGAAATTTTTTCCACTCTTTCTTGAGGTGGCAGTTTACTGGAATAAGATTGGTAAACGAGTAATTTAAAAGAAAATACAAGATATTTTCTGATTCGATTTTCATCTTGTATCCTGTTTATCCTGTTCGAAAGTGTTTTATGAAAACGTCAACTTCACCGGAACTCACGCAATTTGCCGATGACGTTCTTCACGGTCTTGGCTCCACGCCGAAGCAGCTTTCGTCGCGCTATTTTTACGACGACGAAGGCTCGCGGCTTTTTATGGAGATAATGAAGCTGCCGGAATATTACCCGACAAGAGCCGAGTTCAAAATATTTAGCGAACAAAAAGATGCGATCTGTCGTGCGTTCACGGATGGAGCCGAAAAGATCGATCTGGTCGAACTCGGTGCGGGTGACGGCACGAAGACCGCCGTGCTCATCGAATATTTTTTGAAGCAGAAAATTGACTTTGATTATTCGCCGATCGATATCTCACAGGAAGCAAACGACACGCTTGCTTCAAAATTTCACGAGCGTTTCCCTGAACTCCACATAAAACCGCACACCGGCGATTATTTCAAAATCCTGAATTCGCTAAAAAATGGTAATGGCCGACGAAAGGTCGTGCTTTTTTTAGGCTCGAATATCGGAAACTTTTCGCGTGAAAAGTCGGTCGAATTCTTCCGACATCTTCGGGAAGTTATGTCGTCGGATGACCGGCTGTTCATCGGCTTCGATATGCAGAAGGATCCGCGTGTGATCGTAAAAGCTTACGACGATTCAAAAGGCGTCACCGCAGCATTCAATATGAATTTGCTTGCCCGCATCAACCGCGAACTCGGTGCAGATTTCGACCTTGAAAAATTTTCGCATTACGCACAATATCGCCCGGTCGAATGTGCCGCACGCTCCTTCCTGATTAGTCGAGAAAAACAGAGCGTCCATATCGCCGCATTAGATCGCTCGTTCGAATTCGCACAATGGGAACCGATCTTTATGGAGATCTCGCAAAAATATACTCGTGAAATGATCGAAAGCCTCGCCGCAGCAAGCGGTTTCGATATCGTCAACGATTTCTTTGACGAAGAGAATTTCTACACCGATTCGTTATGGCGTCCGAGATCGGAGTTCCAGCTTTAGCTGGCCATGTAAAAGCCAGCTAAAGCTGGAACTCCAT
>JBOGOW010000496.1:0-2869 GCA_050748285.1 Pyrinomonadaceae bacterium | reverse complement strand
GAGCCTTACTTTTCTGACCGACAACATTCAGAAGCCTCGCGAGGTCGTACAAACTAAGGCGGTACCTAAATGGAAACGGGCTGTTCGTCGCAATGTCGGTCGTCTTTTTTGCGTAATTTAGAGCTTTGGCATAATCAAACTTCGACCACCATGTAACACTGAGGTATCGCAACACCTCAATTTGGATGGCCGATCGGGGATTATCTTCGGAGAGTTTCTCCGCCTTCTCAAGCCAAATAATCGCCGCGAGATCATAGCCCGCTGAATAAAGGATCCTCCCGATGTTCAGGTAATACTCAGTTTCGACTTTTCGATCATTTGGGACGGCTGCGAAGGCTTTCCTCGCAAAGTCAGCTGCCGCCTGGAAATCGCGACGTGTACGCAAAAAAGCCGCTCGGCAGAAATGCACGGCCGCTAATCCTCGCGAATTGCTCTTTACCTTTGCAGCGTCCGAAAATGCGTCATCGAGAAGTTGAGGCACTTCGTCATACTTCTCGAGTTGCATAAGAGATCTTGCACCGAGAACTGCAACCTCTGATGCAGTTGCGTAATCCCGTGACTTTCGGGCCCTTCTAATTTCCACGGGAGCCCGCTCGACAACCCGGTCGAAATAGCCGTCGTTGAACTCTCCGCGGATAGCCTGAAGAGACGAAGGCTGAGCGATCGTCGAGACGGTTCCGCCGGTCACCAGAATTAAACTCGCCAGCAAAAGCCGGCTTGATATCCCGGTGCCTCGGAACCGTCCTGACGGTTGATAGATGTCGCTTCTACTATTCACTGGGTGGACGACAGTCACCATTTTCATCTCTTGTGTTAGGCCGGCAATCTCCGCATTGGCGGGTTGGACAATCGGAATCTCTGAGAAACGTCATAACCTGCTCCAGGGCAAAAGAAAAAAGGCTTGAAGCACCAGGACTTCCCGGTAGGATCGGCCCGATTGCAAAAATGTTGCCCGCCAGAAGCGATGAAAGCAGCAGCGTAAATAGTAGTGGTCTTAGTTTTTTCATTTTATTTTCTCCTTAATTGTTTTTTCAAAAATTCATACAATGCCGCGGTTACGTACCGGCCTCCAACGCCGTGTCCCGCTTCCGTAGCGTATATGAACCAAACGTCAGAACCCCGATCCCGAAGTTGGGATTTGAGGTCCAAAACATCCCTTTCAGGGACTCTTTCGTCGAGCTTGCCTCGGGTTAGAAAGAGCGACATCGACGGATTCCACCGCGACGCGTTCCCCAACGGCGTAAGCTCGTCAAGCTGTTTCATTAATTTTTCGTCTTTTGGATCGCCATACTCATTGATCGCGAACTCGTCTATCCATTTCTGCGACAAAAACCCCCTGATCGAAACCATCGGGTATTCGGCGATGACAGCCTTTATCCGCTGCTGTTCCTGCATCGCTGCCGCGAGTGCAACAAAACCTCCATAGCTTTCACCGCGAATGTATATCCGATCGGCATCGAGGTCGGGCTGTGTCCCGATCCAGTCCAGAAGGGAGCGTATATCCTTGACGGCGTCGCCCCTTCGCGCACCGTTATCCGCGTCCATGAATTCGTTCCCAAATCCTTTCGATCCGCGAATATTAGTGTGGATGATCGTTAAACAGAGGTTCGCGATGAATCGAAGGTCCTGCGAATTGAATGTCGGCCGATCGACGGTTTGCGGACCGCCGTGGATAAAGATCAGGACCGGGGATTTTCCCGCAATCGACGTTGGCCTGACCGCATAGCCCGATATCTGACGATCGTCAAAAGATTTCCATTTGATGATCTCCGGCGATCGTGTCTTGTTCTCGAGTTGTGCCGGAATACTCTCTTTTGTCCAGGCGGTCGTCTTTTTTGAATTCAGATCGAAGGACACAACTGACGCAGGCTTGCCGATATTCTCAATGGTGTAGACCACCTCTTTGTCCGAGAGCCATCTTGTGTTCCAAATAACATATGACCCCTGAATAAAAGGACCTACTCGCTCGATGATCCTGTCGTTCTTCAGTCTTCCGACACGCAGATTATCAATCCCGTCCCGGGTCTCCTGGATAAGAAAGGATCTTCCATCGGGTGACACCTTTACGTCTTGAAGTTCTTTTATATCTTTGGGTAGCGCGATGCGTTTCCTGGAGCCGGTCTTGAGATCCGACGAAAGCAGGCACGTATCTGAGCCGCATTCAGGCGAGTTTTCGGCGATCCAGAAAACACGACCTTGGGCGAAGAAGCCTTTCGGAGCATTTCCCTTCTCATTTAGAGGCGAAAGTTTTCCGGCTGTGAGGTCGTAAATATATAGGCTCTGATTTGACGATGACTTCCAATACTTTAGAAGCAGTTTGTTCGCATACGCATCAATTACATTCCAAATTCCTTTAAGTTCGGAGAGAAAGCATCTGCCGGATGAAAGATCGTGACGGCAGACCTTGCTTGTTTTTAATTCGTAATCGACCTGCGAATAGAAAAGAGATTCTCCTTTGCGGTCCCAGACAAGCGACTCGACCGATTCGTCCTTTCCGGTGAAGGACGACAGTTTCCTTAGCGGAGCATTCCCAGTCCAAAGAAAAAGTTCGAAGTTATCGGGGTCCTCTTTGTCGTCGATAAACGCGAACGATCGTCCCTTTGGATTGACCCGCACCGTATTTGGAACCCGGCCATCGAGGATGGCTTCAGGTTTTGAAAGCGGCGACCGAAGACGATAGATATTTGTCTTTTCGTCGGTGACAAGGATCTCCCGATTGGTCCGGTCAACGTCCCAAATAAGGTTGCTCTCTATCTGCGAAGGCTCGAAAAATAGATGTTCGACGTCGGCCTTTTTGATTGCCGGTATTCCTTCTACCTTCATCGATGACGGTATAGGAAAATCCGCAGAGTCCTGGGCATGGGATGAC
>JBOGOW010000495.1:0-2875 GCA_050748285.1 Pyrinomonadaceae bacterium | reverse complement strand
GTCCTGCTCTTTCGCATTTCCGCCTAAAGCGGAAAGCAGTTCTTCGTCCGTAGGTTCCTGGCGGAAACTGGTATTGGCTTCGTTTCCGAGCAATCCTCTTGAGTCTAGGCCGATAAGGATTTCCCGACATTCTGACGATTGGCGAATGCGATCAAGCCTCACCGCGTAAAGACGCTCAAATATATCTCGGTCATCGCCGTGTTCTGGTAGGCGTCCGTTCTCCTCGACAAAGTGAGCTATCTCTTCAAAGCCCGCGATCACGCGCTGCTCAGCCGCCGAATGCCCGACCGTTTTCGTCGGTTTTGCAAACTCGTCTAGCTCGGACCTCAGTTCATCAAGATCGATGTCACTCATAACGGCCCTCATCCTTGAACACTACAAATGCAGCTGCCCCTTCCGCCATACGCCTTTCCCATGCGTCCTGAGCAGTGGATGACGGGAGCCGTCCGCGTTCTTTTTTGAAACGAAACGCTCGAATCGCGAGATCCTTAGCCTCGTCCGGCGTCAGTTTTGTCTGCTTTCTCATGATAACGTCAGAGACCTGTTTTAGACGCTCTTCGGTCATCGACTTGGATAGAATCGCGTAAGCCTCACCAAATGGATTGATACTATCGATCAAATCAATATCAAGCTCCGTAACCGATAGTGCAAACCGACGTACGCCGTCGATGAGCGAGGTGTTTTGCGATTCCTCACCACCGCCACCAACTAACGTTTTCTTCGCCTCCTGGACAATATTCAGAGCGGCGATCGCATGTTGTCGAACTGCTTCCTGATCCTCATCGTCGAGGTTTGGGAATTTCTCCTTTACGATCTTGCCCATTCGAACCTGCGTCAGTTCTTGCGGCACAAGTTCTTCGTCAAAGAGCCCGCTCTCGATCACTCGTTTGTCCTGAACGAACGAGGTGATCAATTCGTTCAAATCTTGCGTGCAAATTCTCTGAGCTTCGGGGCTTTTCGGTTCCGCGAGGCCCTTGATCTCGATTTGTATGAGACCTCTCTCCGAATCAACCCCGACATTGCATTTGCCCGGATCGTAACCGCCTTCGCCATAATCGAATCCCGTCGAAGGCTGATTATTTTGGTATTTCGGCTTGAACTCGAAACGTGGGCTTAGCACTTGCTCCATTAGCAAGCTTGCGGCGATAGCTTTTAGCGTGTCGTTAACCGCCTCTGTAACCGCAAGTTCCGTTGCATCCGGTTCCGCAATTAGGTTCGTAAATCGGGTGCGAGTTTTACCTGGGGCATCTCGCGTCGCCCGGCCGATGATCTGGACTATCTCAGTAAGGCTCGAGCGATAACCGACCGTCAGAGCGTGTTCGCACCAGATCCAGTCGAAGCCCTCCTTAGCCATGCCGAGAGCAATAATGATATCGACATAGTCGCGATTGTTCTTTTCCGCAGGGTCTTTGAGAGCTCCGATAACCTTATCTCTCTTGGCGGGATCGTCATCTACCAGGTCAGCGATCTTTAGGATAGTTCCGTCGGCACTCTTTACGAGTTGAAAGCCGGTTTTGGGGTCGGTTCCTTGCCACTCGCCGAGTTCCTCAATGATATGCTCCACCTCGCGAATCTTGTCCTTCGTGCTTTCCTTGGAATTGACGTTGGGGATATGCAGAATCGTTTTCTCGTTCGGATTCAGCACATTCAGGATTTCGTCAGTATAAGGGCCGGTGTAAAAGAAATATCCGAGATCAAGCTGCTTGAGATATTGATAGCCGTTGAGCTGTTCGTAATAGGTATAAGTTACGGTGTCGAAGCGTGATTCGTCGTCCGGGTGCAGCACAGCTTCCGCATCACCGCGAAAATAGGAGCCGGTCATAGCGACGATATGAGTTTTGTCGCGGGCCATTAACTCTCGAACATGTTCGCCAAGCTTATTGCCCGGGTTTGCCGAAATATGGTGAAACTCGTCCACCGCGATCAGGCGATCGTCGAATGCTGCCACACCGAACTTATCCATGGCAAACCGGAAAGTGGCGTGGGTGCAGACAAGTGTCTTGTCGTCGCCCTCCAAAAACTTCTTCACTGCGTCCACTTTGCCGTTGGTGTCGGCACCTGGAGCATCGCAGAGATTCCATCTCGGTTCGACCTTCCAGTCTGCCCAAAAGCCAAACTCGGTCAGTGGCTCATTCTGAAAGCTCGCTCCGATCGAACGTTCCGGCACCACGATGATCGCCTGTTTGAGTTTTTGGTTTGCCAGCTTATCGAGTGCGATAAACATCAGTGCGCGGCTCTTACCCGATGCCGGAGGCGATTTGATAAGCAAATACTGCTCGCCGCGTTTCTGGTATGCTCGCTCCTGCATCGGCCGCATCCCGAGCGAATTGGAACTCGTCGATTTGCCGTCCTGCGCATACGTGACGGAAATTGATGGAATGGGAACTGATTTGCTCATATGGTTATTGGTCTGGCTTCGTTTGCAGATGCTTTCTTTGCAGTCATCTGTGTATAAAGTTCGAAGAGTTTTTCCAGCCGCTCAGTGTCGTTCTTGAATCGGCGGCCGATGTAGATACGCTCCAGTGTCTCATCGTTATGCTCATGGGCCTCGCGAAGATTGGCTGGCATCTTCTCGGGATCGTAGAGATCGGCAATTGTCGCCGGAAAATGTGCTTCTCGGGCGAGAAGAATGTTTTCTGCACAACGAGTTAGGTCTGCCTTGTTTTGTTGGCTGAGTGCTGGCACGGGAAAGGTGTTCCAGCCGAGTACGTTCGAGTAGCGATAGCGCGTTTCCAATTGCCCGCACACCGTCGCAATCCAAATCACATGCAATCGAGAGGCAATGAGGGCCAAGTTCCAAGCTGGGGCATCGAATACGCCGAAAGCAAGGTTACTGATAATTGATCCTCTTGGCAGCAATCCAACCGGCACATAG
>JBOGOW010000494.1:0-2896 GCA_050748285.1 Pyrinomonadaceae bacterium | reverse complement strand
GTGATGTAAGCGTAAAAAGCCCCGGGATTAGGTATGTACCGAGAGAGTGCGCCATAGCCCACCGAGAAAATCAAAAATGCCAGCATTACCGCCAGAAAAGCACTGGGGGCGCCTAAGCCGTTACCGAAACCGACGACAAATGTAATGTAGCCTGCTGTACCTGCGAGAGGCGCTGTGTAAGCAAGTGTAGCAAGTACTATATCTAATGTGCCTAAATGCCCTTTTAGATTTATCCCTAGGTTTTTCTCGTCCATTGAAACGGGTTTAGCACTTCTTATGGTTGATTCAATGTCCACCGGCTTCACTCCAAAAAATTATTATGATTACTTTTGCTTCGGTTGAAAATCAGTAAAAGCAATGCTCAGCCTGCTAATGTCTTTCATTATGCTTTTTTTTATACAAAATCAGTCCCAATATGAAATTTTTGTGCATTCCTTCCACTCACCAAACACGATTGTTCGCTGTTTGTTCTCTTGCATCTAACACTGCGATACGTGCGCACCATAAATCCAAAGCTCATACACCTAATAAGCTGTTCGATAGAACCAGACGGAAAGTCAGTCGCTCGGAACGATGCCTTTGCGTCAGACAACTGGGCGAAACGAATAGGGTGCTATAGGCTAATCGCTGATACGAACCTGGAAGGCTCTCTATCAGGAGTCGCCTGTTGTCGTCTTCCCGGTAGCACCATCGGGAGGGCAAGAGAATATGAGTGATGCATTGGTTACTATCCAGATCGTCCGTTTTTAGTATTCCACCATTGCAACGTTGCTGGCGGACTGGGAAGGAGCTTTGGCAGATAGAATGCATTTTTAGTGTGACCGGTAGGTCTATAAAACTGTCCGGTCAGTATGCAATGTATTCTCATGGGTATTCTATTGTCAAGCCCTATTGGTTAGAAGAATTGGTGATGAACTTCGCCGTTCTAAGTCTGAAAAACCCTAAGATTCTTGAGAACTCGAACTCTCCCGTTATTCAAAGTTCATCAACTGCTCAATCGGTACGCACATTGACGCTGTTCATCGCGCCATTTGGATCGACACCCATAAAGCCGGATGAGAATAAGAGCATCCTTTGGGATGCGACTTAGATCGCTATGCAAGGATAGAGTTAATCTAACGTACGATTGCGCTCGAATCAGGGTTCAGGACGTCAAACGGTGTCAGAAGAAACTGATTGGGTAATCAACAACTAGGCGTGCCAAGGTGTTATCTCCAGCCGTAGATTGATTTCCAGTATGTTTAGAGGTAACAAATGTCAAGGCCAATTTTTGGAATGTTCCGCTTTGCACAATGTATTTAGCGGACAAGTCGGTTTCCTCTTCCTTGTCGTTTTTCCCATAGAAGCCATAGTAGGCAGAATCTGAGTTGACATGAGTGCCATCGATATTGGAACCGTAGATGTGTTTGGCCACTAAACTGAGGCCGGGCACGCCATAGTTTTCCATATTGACTTCATATTTTAACTGCCATGACCGCTCGTTCGGGCCGTTGAAGTCAGATATTTCGGTTGAGTTTGCGAGGTATATCCCACCGCTATACTTTCCGATAGCAACGCCAGGCGCGGTGCCACCTATAGCCGCATAATCAAAAGGTTGATCTCCCATCACACGAACATGGGCCAAAGTCAGAGTATGAGCCCCAGTTGTGTATGCAAGCGACAGAGAAGCAGCGGTTACATTGATTGCCCCCGCGTTTGCCTGCCCGCTGTCGATGGAACGATAGAGGTTAAAGTCGGTAGCAAGGCTATTTTTATCGTCGAACGTTAAAATATAATTTCCATTCAAGTAGTACTGGTTCATGAGGTCTTCATAGCGCGACGCGTAAGCGGAGACACTGAAATTTTTTGAGAGCGCAAAGACTCCACCGAGATAGTCAATTGCAGATGTATTGACTCCCGCATACGCGAGACCTAGTTCCCCACTGCGCGCGGTTGTCAACAGTCCCGTGCCCGATGTGAAATGCCCACCTTGCAGTGTTAGGTCTTGAATTTCTTTACTATCGAACATCACCCCATTAGCTGTTTGGTTCAAAAGATAGTAACTGCTGACAGCAAATACTGGCACAACTGGTTCCAGGTCTCCGGCTCGGACAACCGTGTTTGACAATCTAAGCTTGACGCTGCCGCCACCTTTAGCGTAGCCATCAGTAGGATTTCCATCGCTGTCGACTTGGAGGTTCGGCCCGCCAGTACGTCCCGAGCCCGAGTCCAACGTCGCATTTGCGTAGATGAACGCATCTGCCCCCACCCCTACCAGGCCCTGTGTAAAGCCTGATTGAAAGTTCAGCATCATGCCTTGCTCCCAATCTCGTTGGTGGCCTAGATCACCTGTCTGATGCCAAAAATAATTTCTTAATACGGCCGACAGATGACTGTCATCCAAGAAACCGTTAGCTTCAGATTGCTCATTGGCGCAAGCAGCAATACTGTAAGCCGAAAGAATAGACAAAGTGCAGGCGGCCAATTTGATGTCGATACGATAAGCCATAATCTAGATTCCCATGAGTAAGAGTGGTGCCACGTAACCAGTTTTTAACTGCTTAAAGTTGATCTGGAAAATTTCAATGCAGAAGCAGGCCGCTCAGATCGGTACACTGGCGGTAGTTGCAGGCTGTCATATAAATATGGAAAACTTTACCCTGGTGGAAAGCTGACACAGACAGTTAGCCTCTGTAACTAAGGTCTTTTAGAAGGTGGTATTGGCTTGTGTTTTTTGTAAGTTGTTCCTGCGGCAAAAGGGCGGCATCGGCGCGCCCATTGGCAAAATGGTGTTTGGATGTCTGATTTTGCTCGATTTTTATATGTTCAGTACTAGTTTGCTACCACTAGGTTTGCTGATACATAGATAAGCATGTCTATCGAGTGGCGGGTCTAGTGGTTCAGCAAAGTATGTAAC